>NZ_CAXAVR010000004.1:0-71362 GCF_963972535.1 uncultured Salegentibacter sp. | reverse complement strand
GAAATGCTCTCATATTAGAAGCTGAAACAAGTTCAGCTTGACGAATACACAAATATTTTATTTAAAACTTAAAAACACCTCCCTTTTGGGGAGGCCGGGAGGGGCTTTATGAACATATCTATATTAGGAACCGGCTGGCTGGGATTACCACTCGCAAAAAAGCTGAAACAAGAGCACGTAGTAAAAGGCTCTGTGACCAGCCAGGAAAAAATGCAACCATTGCGTGAGGCCGGCATTACGCCTTATCAGATTAAAATTTTTACAGAAGGCGTTCAGGGCGATCTTACTTCTTTCCTGGCGCATTCTGAATTGCTAATTATAGACATTCCGCCCGGATTACGCGGCGATCCCGAAGCCGATTTCGTTGGAAAAATTGGCAGAATTATAGATTATATAGAAAAATCACCTATAGAAAAAGTGATTTTTGTGAGTTCTACTTCAGTCTATAAAGACGAAGAAAATTTCCCAGAATACACCGAAGAAAACGAAGCTAACGGAACTTCAGAAGCTGCTAAACAACTTATTTCTTCAGAAAAAATGCTATTGAAAAATGAGCATTTTCAAACCACAGTTATTCGGTTCGGTGGATTAATTGGTCCGGGGAGACACCCGGTAAATTATCTCGCTAACAAAACCGGGATTAAAGATTCAAAAGCGCCGGTAAACCTTATTCAGCAAGAAGACTGCATTGAAATCATTAACCAAATCATCAAAAAAGAAGCCTGGGGAAAGACTTTTAACGCCGCCTATCCTGATCATTCAACCAAAGAAGATTATTACACTAGAACCGCAAAAGAAAAAAGCTTAAATATTCCCGATTTTGACCAGAATGGAGTTTCCAAAGGTAAGAAGATTAGTTCGATGAATTTAAAAGAGGTTTTAGATTATCAATTTGAAAAGGAAATCTAGAAACCCTCTGAATCAAGCTCAAGATGGCGTAAATAAAAAAACCTCACAGATTTTAAAAAACTGTGAGGTCTATAGTTTTAGGAAACTAAAGGTTTGATTAGAACTTATAACCTACTCCTACCATCAAAGTATTTACTCCACTTTTAATATCTGTATCGTATTGTTCAGCAAACTCTATAGATTCATCAGTATATCTATTGGTTAGTTCAATACCGTAGCGTGCCTCAATAAAGAAATCCTCGTTGATATGATACCCTAAACCAAATGCTGCATCTAAACCGAATTCGTTGGTGGTGGGAACATCTTCCAAAACAATAGTTGCCTGAGGACCCGCTTGTAAGTAAAAGTCTGAATTTTCTATATCATACTGCACAAGAACAGGAATAGATAAGAAATCGGTTTCTTCTACATTAAAATAATTTACGGAAGGTTGAAGGTGCCAATTTTCGGTGAATTGAAAATCGGCTAAAAATCCTACATAAAAACCGGATCCGTCTTCAGAAACCTGGGTACCACCCTCGGCATTAGCTTCTACTTCAACATTGGTATATCCAGCCTGTATCCCGAAATCTACATTTTGAGCAAAGGAATTCAATCCTAAAAAAAGGAAGAAAGCTAAAAATAAATTTTTAATCATTTTGTTAGATAGTTTATGTTATAACTACAAACATAGTTTTTATTTGCTAAAACATTGGAAAAACCATAATATTTAGACCTTAAATTGAATTTTTTCGAAATTATTGAAGAAAACTATTTAACAGCTTAGATTCTGAAAAGAGTTCAGAATGACGTAAAAGCTCCTTCGCTTTTTAAGGGAAGGTGACATTCCGAAGGAATGACGGAAGGGTTCAACCACCCCGGCCTATCGGCCACCTCTCCTTAAAAAGGAGGGGGAACATTTTTTTAATTCCACCTTCGGGGGTTAGGGGGCTTCAACCTCTTCTTCCATCACCCTAAAATCCAGGGGCTGCAAAACTTTTAAAGCGCTTTCTATCGAATTAATTTTCTCAAAAGTTAAGAGCAAACGCAAGCCATTCCTGGTTTTCTTCTCTTTCATGGTACATTTATGCTTATGCGTTTGCACATATTGCAGCACCTTGGTAAACGTATTGGTTTGGTAAAATCTGGATTGCTGATCGGAAATAAAATAGCCTATCAATTTGCCTTGTTTTAAAATGATCTTTTCAAGACCTATACTCGCCGCGATCCATTTTATACGTACACTATTTAGTAAGTCTACTGCCTGGGTAGGTAGTTCTCCAAAACGGTCTACAAGCTCGGCTTCAAACTTTTGCAATTCTTCTTCTGAAGTAATTTTATTTAACTGCGTATATAAATTCAGTCTTTCAGTGATATTATTGATATAATCATCGGGGAAAAGAATTTCAAAATCGGTATCGATCTGCGCATCTTTTACAAAGGTTTTATCTTCTATATTTTCAGATTCGTTATAAAGCTCCTGGAATTCATTTTCTTTTAGTTCTTCAATCGCTTCATTCAGGATTTTTTGATAAGTATCAAAGCCAATTTCATTAATAAATCCGCTTTGCTCACCACCCAGTAGATCACCGGCACCACGAATTTCTAAATCTTTCATCGCGATATTTATTCCGCTTCCCAATTCAGAAAACTGCTCTAAAGCGCTAATTCGTTTACGTGCATCTTCGGTCATCACAGAATATGGTGGCGTTATAAAATAACAAAAAGCTTTCTTGTTGCTTCGGCCTACTCTACCTCGCATTTGGTGAAGATCTGAAACCCCAAAATTATTGGCGTTATTAATAAAAATAGTGTTCGCATTGGTAACATCAAGTCCGCTTTCCACGATCGTTGTTGAAACCAAGACATCAAATTCGCCATTTATAAAACTCAGCATCAGTTTTTCCAGCTTCTTACCTTCCATCTGCCCGTGACCTACTCCAATTTTAGCATCTGGCACCACACGCTGAATCATTCCCGCGACCTCTTTAATATTTTCAATCCTGTTATGAATAAAGAAAACCTGCCCGCCACGCTGAATTTCATAGGAAACCGCATCCCGAATGGTTTCTTCGGAAAAGCGAATTACATTAGTTTCAATAGGATATCTATTAGGAGGCGGTGTGGTAATGGTAGATAAATCTCGTGCGGCCATTAAACTAAACTGAAGTGTTCGCGGAATTGGCGTTGCCGTAAGCGTAAGTGTATCTACATTCTCTTTTATAGTCTTTAGCTTATCTTTTACCGAAACCCCGAATTTTTGCTCTTCATCTACGATCAGCAAACCAAGATTTTTGAATTTCACCGCTTTATTTACCAATTGGTGTGTACCAATCACGATATCTACTTTTCCATTCTCCAGATCGGCTAAAGTTTCACGGCGTTCTTTAGCGGTTCTAAACCTATTTAAATAATCTACAGTTACCGGGAAATCTTTTAAACGTTCAGTGAAAGTTTCGTGATGTTGAAATGCCAAAATAGTGGTTGGCACTAGAATAGCGACCTGCTTGCCGTTATCTACCGCTTTAAAAGCTGCCCGAATAGCAACCTCTGTTTTTCCAAAACCAACATCACCACATACCAAACGATCCATAGGGCGCTCGTTCTCCATATCCTCCTTTACCGCCTGGGTTGCAGTACTTTGATCTGGCGTGTCTTCATACATAAAAGAGGCTTCCAGCTCATGTTGTAAATAAGAATCTGGGCCAAAGGCAAAACCTTTTTGTAATCGACGTTTTGCGTAAAGTTCAATTAAATTGTAGGCAATATGCTTAACCCGGGCCTTGGTCTTTTGCTTTAATTTCTTCCAGGCGTTACTTCCTAATTTAAAGATCTTGGGCTCTTTACCATCCTTCCCGTTATATTTTGAAATTTTATGCAGCGAATGTATGCTGACATATAAAATATCACGCTCGCCGTAGAAAAGCTTGATGGCTTCCTGCTTTTTCCCTTCAACATCAATTTTCTGAAGTCCGCCAAATTTGCCTATTCCATGATCAATATGGGTTACATAATCGCCCACCTCAAGATTACCAAGTTCCTTAAGGGTAATCGCCTGTTTTTTAGCATAACCATTCTTAAGATGAAACTTATGATAACGTTCAAAGATCTGGTGATCTGTGTAACAAACATTTTTTCCGGTTTCATCGATAAAACCCTGAAATAAAGCCAAAGTAATTGTTTGGTATTTTACTATACGTTCCTGATCATCGAAGATATCGTGGAACCGTTTGGCTTGCTGTTCACTTACGCAGAAGATATAATTTGTATACCCGTTTTCCTGATTTTCAATTAAGTTATCAATCAGTAAATCGAATTGCTTATTGAAAGAAGGCTGGGGTTTTGTTTGAAATTCTATACTTTTCTGAGCTTCTAAATAAGCCTGGTTACTCAATTCAACAACTGAAAAAAGCTCTAGCTGACTTTTAATTAACTGCCCATCACAAAACAGCTCTTTGGGTTCACTATGTTTTACATCTTCAGAAAGTTTATTAAAGGCTTCTTCTGCCTTGCTAAAAAGTTTATCGGCTTGCGCAGTGAGTAAATCGAGGTTTTTAACAAACACCACGGTTTTTTCTGAAATATATTTTAGAAAACTATCCCGTATTTCATCAAGGTGTTTATTTTCCACATTCGGCATCACCGAAATTTTCTTCACCTTATCTGTAGAAAGCTGGGTTTCTACATCAAAACTTCTGATGCTGTCTACTTCATCTCCAAAAAACTCGATACGGTAAGGCTCGTCGTTACTAAAGGAAAAAACATCTATAATCCCCCCACGTACTGAGAACTCGCCCGGTTCGGTTACAAAATCAACCCTTTTGAATTTATATTCGAATAAAACCTCGTTTACAAAATCTATAGAAAGTTCATCTTCTACAGAAATTTTTAGCGTGCTTCTATCCAGTTCTTTTCGGGTAACTACTTTTTCAAATAAAGCATCAGGATAGGTAACAATTATCGCTGGTTTTTTACGCGAATTAATTCGGTTTAAAACTTCGGCTCGTAATAATACATTTGCATTATCTGTTTCCTCAATTTGATATGGACGGCGGTAACTGCCGGGATAAAAAAGCACATTTTTTTCTCCTACCAGCTGCTCGAGATCGTTTAAATAATAAGCCGCTTCTTCCTTATCGTTAAAGATCAGCAAAAAGGGTTTTTCTGCTTCTTTAAACGCATTGGCTACAACAAAAGAAAAAGCAGAACCAACAAGTCCTTTAAGTTGAATTTTAGTCCGATTTTTTTCAGAAGAGACAAGGGAATCCCTCAATTCCTGCTGTTGCGAGGATTGTGCAAAGCTTTGGGCGATAATAGTTTTACTCATTGGCGCAAAGATAATTGCAGAAATTTTGTCCCGCAACCTCTCAACATTTTTTTAACGTTAGTTGATTTATACTTTTTTCTTTTCGGGATCTTGCCAGGAATTAAATACGGAATAAACAATCACCTCACTCTCCTGGACTTCGTAGATAATAACATAGGGGAAGCGTTTGACTACAGCTTCCCTAAATGGTTTTCTTTTCTCCGAAAAATGAAAAGGATAGTTTTTAATCCACTTAAAATACGAGTTAAGATGATCTAAAAATAAATCACCCAACCCACTTTGTTTTCTCTCATAATAAAGAAAAGCTTCAATTACTTCTAATTGAGCTTCTTCTTTAATTATAAGCTTAAAAGTCATTTCTTCAAAGCATTTTTAGCTCTTTGCTGCACTTCTTCCCAGGAATATGATTCGCTTTTCTCTTTTAAATGATTCAACCTGCGGTTATCCATTTCATGGTAATCTGATTCGGAGAGAACTGAAGAGTCGTTATTTTCATAACTTTCGGCGAGAGAAAGCATCATTTCTAATAGACGTGCATCTGCTTCTTCAACATATTTAAGGACCGTTTTCTTTAACGCTATTGTTTCCATAATCAGAATATTATTGGTCTTATAAAATTACAAATTTTATCTCTACTCCACTTTTACCATTTTCATAACAGCAAAAATGCCTGCAGATGCCTAATTTGCTGTAAGAATTTATAATTATGGGATTTGAGCATTTTGATGTATTTGTGATAGGAACCGGGACCGCCGGAAAGGGTGTTGCTAAAGATTGCGCTAAAGCAGGATGGAAAGTAGCGATAACCGATAACAGGGAGTATGGCGGCACCTGCCCAAATCGTGGCTGTGATCCTAAAAAAGTTCTGGTAGGTTTTACCGAAATTATAAATCGCGCCACTAAAATGCAAGGTAAAGGAATTACGAAAATGCCGGAAGTAAATTGGAGTGATCTAATGACTTTTAAAGAAACATTCTTAGATGCCATTCCTGCTGCTACCGAAAAAGATCTGGCAGCCCTGGACATAAAAATGTATCACCAATCTCCGAAATTTTTAGATAAAAACACGCTTTCTGTGGAAGGCAAAACGATAACCGCAGATAAGATCGTTATCGCAACCGGACAAAAACCTATGCCGTTGAGAATTCCTGGCGAAGAATACGCTCTTTTAAGTGAAGATTTTCTCGATCTAAAAGAATTACCCGAAACAATGATTTTTATCGGCGCCGGATATATTGGGATGGAATTCGCGCATATCGCAGCCCGTTTTGGTGTAAAAGTCACCATGATGGATTTTATGCCAGGTCCGCTTTCCAACTTTGATGAAGATATGGTGGACTACATCCAGCAGGTTTCGGAAGAAGATCTGGGAATCGATTTTATTTTTAATGCAGAAGTGAAGGAAATTGAAAAGCTGCAAAAGAACTTTAGGGTAAAAGGAATTCAGGATGGGAAAGAGATTTCAGCAAAAGCTGAAATGGTTTTTAATACTGCAGGTCGTGTTCCATCTATAGAAGATCTGGATCTGGAAAAAGGAAACGTTGCCTTTTCAAAAAAGGGAATTACGGTTAACGAATTTCTTCAAAATTCAACCAATAAAAACGTGTATGCCTGTGGTGATGTTTCAGACAGTTCGGGATTACCTTTAACCCCGCTTTCTTCACAGGAATCAAAGATAGTTTCAGCAAATCTTTTAAATAAAAAGGAGCCTAAAAAAGCAGATTATCCTCCGCAACCTACCGTGGTTTATACCTTACCAAAACTAGCTTCCGTAGGACTTTCAGAAAAAGAAGCTAAGGAACAGGGATACGATTATGAACTGGAACACAAATTAGTGCCTGAATGGTTTAATGCTAAGCACATCAATGAGAAAATATATGCTTATAAGACCTTAGTGGATAAAAAAACCGGACTCGTGATTGGGGCTCATTTGGTTGGCCCGAAAGCTTCAGAAATCATCAATATGTTTGTAATGGCGATGTGTGGCAAGCTTGACTGTGAAACTTTAAAGAAAATGATTTTCACTTATCCTAGCTGGGCAAGTGATATTAAGGGAATGGTTTAAACAGCCTCCCCCGCCCCGAGTTAATCGCGATTAATTAATTTATACATCGGGTTTGTCTCCTTATTCAACCAGCCGTGATAAATAATATTCGAAAAAATAGCAATTGCACCTATTAAAGCTGAATAAGCGATAAGTGGGATTTCGCCAAAATGTCTAAAATAAATAGCGATTAGCGCCCAAACACCGACTGCGGCAAATTCCCGCATATTTCTACGCCAGATCATAGCAATATTCAGAAAAACAGCCACTGCAATAATAATAACTGTCCAAATCTCCTCCCCAAAAAATGGGGTGGTCCAACCTATTTTAGAAAGATAGGCCGAAACATTCGCGATACTGGCAACGGCAATCCATCCTGAATAAAGGCAAATAGGCCACCAGCTAAATGCCAAGATTTTAAGTGGCGCATCCCAACGTTCCATATTAGTGTTCAGGATTATTTTTATAAGAGAGAATAGAATTAGAAACATCAGCAATACTGAAACTCCCGTAAACTCATACAGCCAAAAAACTACCCAGGCAGCATTGGCCAGGTTTGCTGTTAAAAACCAATAACCGGAATTCCTTAAAAACTCCAGATCATTTTTCGCAGAAAATGCCTGAAAAAGTTGGTAACCAGAAATGGCCAAAAGCGAAAGAAAGATTATTCCCCAAATGGCAAAGGCATAACCTGCAGGAGTAAAAAGATTATAATACTCGGCGCTAAGACTACCCATAGTATTCCCGTTGATAATTCCTGTTTGGGAAATATAACTAACCGCAATAATTAAAATTACCGAGATAAAATTGAGTACTGCAAGACGTTTTTCCATTTTTAGCTGTTTTCTATTAAAATTACTTCATTTTGGGTAATCGCGTATGCTTTTTCCTCATCATTTAGCTTCATCATAAAATTCCCGGTGAATTCTCCAAAAGCAGGAAAGATCAATTGATCTTTTCTTCGGAAAAAACAAGGCAACTTCAGGCTTTGTTTTCCTTTTCCATTTAATCGGTAGCCCGGATGAATATGCCCGCAAAGATTAAAGAAACCTACTCTGTTTTCAGGATGATGGGTAAGTAAAAAACCATTAAGCTGCCATTCTGAATGAATTTTCACGCCCAGTTCTTCATATTTTAAAGGAGAAATAATATCATGATTTCCCGCTATTAAAACAACTTCGGCTTCTACAAAACTGAGCCAGTTTTCGAATAATTTCCACTCACTATTAAGGTCGCTATGAAAAAGATCGCCTAGAAAACAGACAATTTTAGGCTGAAATTTCCCAACAACTTCGCTTAGCCTTAAAAAATTTGCATTAATCGCTTTATGAGGCACTGCACTTCCAAATTTCCTGAAATGAGAGATCTTTCCTAAATGCACATCGCTAATTAAGAGGATTCCCTCTTCTTTCCAAAAAGCGGCACCGCTGGGGTGAAGTTCGAAGGTTTGATTTTGGAGGTTTATGGTCATTGGTTTATTTGAACAACTCAGAAGACTCCGTCATTGCGAGGAACGAAGCAATCTGTAAGTTATGGTACTGAATCTTGAGATTACTTCTCCCGATAAATATCGGGATCGTAATGACGTTCTTTTTGAGAATCGCTTTTTAAAAGATAAATATTCTTTCAGTAAGTATTAGATCCTGAAACAAGTTCAGGATGACGTAATATTATAATTTATGTAAAATCTCAGCTGCTTTTTCCAGTGTTTCATCGGTTTTGGCAAAACAGAAACGTAACTGTTTGTGATCTTTTCCGTCTTTATGAAATACGGAAACCGGAATGGTAGCCAATCCGTATTCAGTAATTAATCTTTTTGCAAAATCTACATCGTGTTCATCGGTAATTTCTGAATAATCCATCACCTGGAAATAAGTCCCCTTGGAAGGCGTTCCTTTAAATTTTGAGCCTTGCATCAATTCTAAAAACTTATCTCGTTTTTGCTGATAAAAATTTCCCAGGCTCAAATAGTGACCCGGATTTTTTAAGTATTCAGCAAAAGCCCGCTGCATTGGGTGATTCACACAAAACACCGTAGCCTGGTGAAACTTGATGATTTCTTTCATTAAGACTTCAGGAGCCACGCAATATCCCATTTTCCAACCGGTATTATGAAAAGTTTTCCCGAAGGAAGCACAAACAATAGCTCTTTCAGCTAAACCAGGAAACTTTGAAGCACTTTGATGTTCTTCCTCATCAAAAATAAGATGTTCGTACACCTCATCACTTAAAAGAATAATATTGGTATCTCTTAATAATTTTTCCAGGCGTAGCATATCGTCTTTTGAAAGTACGGTTCCTGTAGGATTATGTGGAGTATTGATTACGATCATCCTGGTTTTGGAAGTGATTTTTGCTTCAACTTCCTGCCAGTCGATTTTAAAATCTTTTCCTTTTAATTCAATTAAAACAGGTTTGCCACCAGCCAATTTAATGTCTGGTTCGTAAGAATCGTAAGCCGGTTTAAAGACAATCACTTCATCGCCCGGATGCACAAATGCACTTATAGCACAATATAGAGCCTGGGTAGCTCCAGCGGTGAAGATAATTTCAGAAGCTTCATCGTATTGCTTTCCGTAGAGATTTTCAATTTTGCTAACTATTTGCTCCCTCAATTCGGGAATGCCATTCATTGGCGGATACTGGTTGTAGCCATCTTTCATAGCTTTACAAACCAGCTCTTTTAAATGATTATCGGTTTCAAAATTCGGAAAACCCTGAGAGAGATCTATCGCTTTATGCTTTCTTGCGAGTCCGCTCATTACTGAAAATATACTGGTTTTCCCGGCTGGAAGTTTTGAAGGAAGATTTTGAAAATCTGGCATTGCGCTATTTTTAATTAAATTGCATAAAAAATCCCAAATTCAAAAAGAATTTGGGATCGATTTATTTGTATTTAAGGAAGTTTTATCCTTTTACGCTAGCTGCAAGATATTCACGGTTCATACGCGCGATATTCTCTAAAGAAATTCCTTTAGGACATTCTATTTCGCAGGCTCCCGTATTACTACAGTTTCCAAATCCTTCTTCGTCCATTTGTCTAACCATTGCCTGAACACGTTCAGTAGCTTCTACACGACCTTGCGGAAGCAAAGCATATTGAGAAACTTTGGCTGAAGTAAACAACATAGCACTCGCATTCTTACAAGCTGCTACACAAGCTCCACAACCTATGCAGGTTGCTGCATTAAAAGCTTCATCGGCTTTTTCTTTTTCTATTGGAATAGTATTGGCATCTACGGTATTCCCCGAAGTATTTACCGAAACATATCCCCAGGCTTGTTGAATCCTGTCAAAAGCAGTACGATCTACAATAAGGTCTTTTATTACCGGAAAAGCTTTGGCTCTAAATGGCTCTATATAAATAGTATCACCATCTTTAAAAGAGCGCATATGCAACTGGCAGGTTGCAATTAACTTATCTGGGCCGTGAGGCTCTCCATTAATTTGCAAAGAACAGGAACCACAAATCCCCTCACGACAATCGTGATCAAACTGAATGGTATCTTCTCCTTTTTCTACCAACTGCTCGTTAAGTATATCCAGCATTTCAAGAAAAGACATATCACCGTCTATCCCATCTACAGGATAATCTACCATTTTTCCTTTAGCAGTGGCATTTTCCTGACGCCATATTTTAAGTGTTAACTTCATATCGTTAAAAGTATTGAGTAGTGAGTATTTAGTATTGAGCTTTTATACTCAATACTAAAATCTCAATTCTATTTATAACTTCTTGTTTTCAATTCTATATTTTCAAATACCAGGTCCTCTTTATGAAGAACTGCATCTGCAGGTTTCCCTTTATATTCCCAGGCAGCAACATACTTAAAGTTCTCATCGTCTCTTAAAGCTTCACCTTCCTCGGTTTGGTATTCTTCTCTAAAATGCCCTCCACAAGATTCTTCTCTATGTAGTGCATCTTTAGCGAATAACTCTCCAAGTTCAAGGAAATCTGCTACACGACCTGCTTTTTCAAGCTCGGCGTTCTTAGAAGTTGCACTTCCCGGAACTTTTACATTTTTCCAGAAATCTTCTCTTAAAGCTGCAATTTCTTCAATCGCTTCTTTTAATCCTTGTGCATTACGTGCCATTCCACATTTGTTCCACATAATCAATCCTAATTCCTTGTGATAGGAATCAACAGATTTCTTTCCGCCGGCATTCATCATTTTATCAATTCGCTCTTTCACGGCTTTCTCGGTTTCTTCAAATTCTGGTGAATCTGTAGGAATTGCTCCGGTACGAATATCTTTTGATAAATAATCTCCAATAGTGTATGGTAATACAAAATAACCATCTGCAAGCCCTTGCATTAATGCAGAAGCCCCAAGCCTGTTAGCACCGTGATCTGAGAAGTTTGCTTCTCCGGCAGCATAACAACCAGGAATGGTAGTTTGTAGGTTGTAATCTACCCAAAGTCCGCCCATAGTATAGTGAACCGCAGGATATATCATCATTGGGGTTTCATACGGATTCTGGTCTACGATCTTCTGATACATATCGAAGAGGTTTCCATATTTAGAAGCTACAACTTCTTTCCCTAGTTTTGTTATTTCTTCTTTTGAAGCATTTTTATTTCCAGAGGTAAAAGCTTTCTCTTTTCCGTAACGCTCAATAGCACTAGAGAAGTCAAGATAAACTGCCTGTCCTGTTTTATTTACTCCATAACCGGCATCGCAACGCTCTTTAGCTGCTCTTGATGCCACATCTCGAGGCACAAGGTTACCAAAAGCAGGATAACGACGTTCTAAATAATAATCTCTTTCTTCTTCTGAAAGTTCAGTTGGCTTCTTCTTACCTTCTCTTATTGCTTTGGCATCTTCTTCTTTCTTAGGCACCCAGATTCGTCCATCATTCCGAAGAGATTCAGACATCAAAGTCAATTTAGACTGGTGATCTCCGGTAACCGGAATACAGGTTGGGTGAATTTGTGTATAGCAAGGGTTAGCGAAATAAGCACCTCTACGGTGAGCTCTCCAGGCTGCCATCACGTTACTTCCCATCGCGTTTGTAGAAAGGAAGAAAACATTCCCATAACCACCGGAAGCCAATACCACGGCGTGAGCCGAGTGGCGTTCAATCTCACCGGTAACCATATTTCTGGCGATAATTCCACGAGCTTTACCGTCTACCAATACCAAATCCATCATTTCGTGACGGTTGTAAGGCTTGATCTTTCCACGGTTAATCTGGCGGTTCATTGCTGAATATGCTCCCAGCAACAACTGTTGGCCTGTTTGTCCTTTCGCATAGAAAGTACGGGAAACTAGCACCCCACCAAAAGAGCGGTTATCCAGATAACCACCATATTCTCGGGCAAAAGGAACTCCCTGTGCCACACATTGATCTATAATGTTTCCGGAAACCTCAGCAAGACGATAAACATTCCCTTCACGAGAACGATAATCCCCACCTTTTACAGTATCGTAAAATAGGCGGTAATCTGAATCGCCATCTCCCTGGTAATTCTTGGAGGCGTTAATACCTCCCTGGGCGGCGATAGAGTGAGCACGTCTTGGAGAATCCTGGTAACAAAATGTTTTTACATTATAACCTAATTCGGCAAGAGTTGCAGCTGCAGCTCCTCCCGCAAGACCTGTTCCAATAACGATAACATCTATATTTCGCTTATTGGCCGGGTTTACCAGGTTAATATCATTTTTATGATTGGTCCACTTTTCTGCTAGAGGCCCTTTAGGTATTTTTGAATCTAAAACTGACATAAATCTTACGTATTAAAGGTTATTAATATAGTGAAAAAGGGCTATAAAAATAAATCCTAGCGGTATGATGATCGCATAAGCTTTGGTAAATCCTCTAAGTCCTTTGGCATACTTATTTCTCCATCCAACAGATTGGAAAGAAGAAGAAAAGCCGTGATAAAGGTGAAGGGCCAAAAATACAAATGAAACCACGTATAATATTGTTCTAACCGGGCTTTGGAATTTCGCCACTAACTCGTCATAATAACGAGCAGCGTCTTCGGGATGCGATTCTATATATTTATGAATCATTTCCGGAAACCAGAAATCGTAAAAGTGAAGCCCTAAAAAAGCTAAAACTACAAGTCCGGAGTAAATCATATTTCTTGAAACCCAGCTTGAATTTTCATTTCCGGCAAACTTCACATACTTTATGTCTCTTGCTCCACGGTTTTTCGCCTCCAGTATAAAACCCATTACAAAGTGAAAAATCACTCCAAAAATTAGAACCGGTTGCAATAAAGCCTGGACAAAAAAGTTGGTTCCCATAAAATGAGAAACTTCATTAAAGACGTCTTTACTGAATACTGAAATAAAATTGATGCTGAAATGCTGAGCTAAAAATAAGACCAGAAATAGTCCCGATAAGGCCATAGCAAATTTTCTTGCTATGGTTGAATTTAGAAATCCACCCATTGGTTTGATAATTTTATAGAAATTTAACAGCAAAAATACACTCCAAATCACTTACGGACAAACTTTCAAGGCTGTTTATAGGACTATTTAGAACAAGTATAAGTAAGCGATAATTTTGTTGAAGATTATTATTCCGAATTAACACAATACCAAAGCTTAAAACCTTTACCTAATGCTATCTTCCAAGGCACTTCAATTCTTTTTGCTGACAATTCATATAAATACGGCTACACAATTCACAAACCAGGTTAGGAATTAAAACTCCATAAAAAAAAGCTACCCGTAGATTTAGGTAGCTTTTTAATAAAATTTAATTTTCGAAATTATTTTTCTAAGCTTTTTGGTAACTATCAGAATGAACATTAGCTACTGCCCTACCCGATGGATCGTTCATATTTTTAAAAGACTCATCCCATTCTAAAGCGGTTGGTGTACTACAAGCTACAGAAGGTACAGATGGTACTGACATTGCTGCTGCATCACTTGGAAAATGTTCGGTAAAAATAGATCGGTAATAATATTCTTCTTTGCTAGATGGTGGCTGAATTGGAAATTTGAAGTGTGCATTTTTAAGCTGCTCATCGCTCACCTCGGCATTAACCAATTCTTTTAGAGTATCTATCCAACTATAACCAACTCCATCAGAAAATTGTTCTTTTTGTCTCCAGGCAACGCTTTCTGGCAAATAATCTTCAAATGCCTTTCTTAGCACCCACTTTTCAATACGTTCGCTGGTAATCATTTTATCTTTCGGGTTTATTCTCATCGCTACGTCCATAAATTCTTTATCCAAAAATGGAACACGACCCTCTATACCCCAGGCGCTAAGAGATTTATTAGCCCGTAAACAATCATATTGATGTAATTTATCTAATTTTCGAACAGTCTCCTCGTGAAAATCTTTTGCACTTGGAGCTTTGTGAAAGTAAAGATATCCACCAAATATTTCATCTGCACCTTCACCCGAAAGCACCATTTTGATTCCCAAAGATTTGATAGTTCTAGCCATTAAATACATAGGAGTAGACGCCCTAATTGTGGTTACATCATAAGTTTCCAAATGATAAATCACATCCTTAATCGCATCTAACCCCTCTTGTATAGTGAATTTTATTTCGTGATGCACCGTGTCTAAATGATCGGCCACTTTTTGTGCAGCAGCAAGATCTGGCGAACCCTCTAAACCAATGGCAAAAGAGTGCAATCTTGGCCACCATGCTGCGTCTTTATCGTCGCTTTCTATTCTTTTTTCTGAATATAATTTGGCAACTGCAGAAGTAATTGAAGAATCTAAGCCACCTGAAAGTAAAACCCCATAAGGCACATCACTCATCAACTGCCGGTGTACCGCTTTTTCAAGAGCCTCCTTTAAATCCTCTATACTGGTTTCATTATCTTTTACGGCATCATATTCCATCCAGTCACGCTCATACCATTTTTGAAAACCTTCCTTTTTACTGGATAAATAATGCCCGGGAGGAAATAATTCAATCTTAGTACATTTTCCTTCCAAAGCTTTAAGTTCTGAAGCTACATAAAAGGTTCCGTTTTGATCCCAGCCTATATATAAAGGAATAATTCCCATATGATCGCGAGCAATAAAATACTCATCGTTTTCGGCATCATAAATAGCAAAACCAAAAATCCCATTTAATTCATCTAAAAAGCTATCTCCTTTTTCTTTATAAAGTGCAAGGATAACTTCACAATCAGATTTTGTTTGAAAATTATAATTTGGAAACTGACTTCTTAATTCTTTATGGTTATAGATCTCGCCATTTGCAGCAAGCACTAGCTGTTTATCGTCAGACAATAATGGCTGTCCACCAGAAATTGGATCTACAATAGCGAGACGCTCATGCGCCAAAATCGCCTTTTCATCACTATAAATTCCACTCCAGTCTGGGCCACGATGTCTTAAACATTTAGCCATTTCTAATATTTGAGGTCTTAAGTCTTCAGACTTCTCTTTTAAATCGAATGCACAAACAATTCCACACACAGCATTAAAGTTTTAAGTATTAATATTGAAACAAATATTGAATAAATATTTCATAAAAAAAGCTAATAGAGTATATTTGGTTACATACGAAAACTAAAAATTTCATATTAACTTCATATCAAAATTTAAATTTAATAATAATTACGATTTAATTTCAGCAGTAAACTACTTCAGAGCAAGCTCACGTAACACTATTATTGAAAATATAATTTGATTTCCAGCCATCCCGATACTTCGGGACGGAGCATTTAATCTCGCTTATCGGGTAAAATTTTCGGGAAACATTAAAAATATTCTTCCCAAACTTGAAGATTGCGAAAATCACCTTTTTGTTGAATTTCTCCTTATTTCCCCGATTTTGCAAAAACTTAATGGGAAGTAAGCCAGCTTTTTAGTAATTTCAGGAGATAGAATTTCAACATTAATTCATAAGTTTTCATGGATTTTATAGACTACTACAAACTGCTGGAATTAGATGAATCTGCCAGCCAGGCTGATATTAAAAAAGCCTACCGGAAGCTGGCCAGGAAATATCACCCAGATCTCAACCCCAATAATAAAGAAGCTCAGCTCAGGTTTCAGCAAATAAACGAAGCCAACGAAGTTTTGAGCGATCCCGAAAAACGAAAAAAATACGATCAATACGGGAAAGACTGGCAACACGCCGATGCCTACGAAGAAGCTAAAAAACAACAGCAAGCCTCTGGTGGCAGGGCTTACTCGGGCGGCCAGGGTGGTTATTCCTATTCAGGGAATTTTGACGATGATACTTTTTCAGACTTTTTTGAGGAAATGTTTGGCAGTGGCGCAAGAGCTCACGGTTCAGGCCGCGGCCGTCATTTTAAAGGCCAGGATTTTAATGCGGAGCTTCAGCTAAATCTAAGCGATGTGTATACCAGTCACAAACAAACGTTAACGGTAAACGGAAAGAACATCCGGCTTACAATACCCGCCGGAGTTGAGAATGGGCAGACCATTAAAATTAAAGGTCACGGCGGGCCGGGCGTTCAGGGTGGCCCTAAAGGCGATCTTTATATCACTTTTAATATTATAAACAACACAAAATTCAAAAGAGAAAAAGAGAATTTATTCAGCACTGTAAACCTGGATTTATATACCGCTTTACTTGGCGGAGAACTCACCGTAGACACTTTTGGCGGAAAGGTTAAGTTAAACGTAAAGCCTGAAACTCAAACGGGAACCAAGGTTAAATTAAAAGGCAAAGGATTTCCGAAATATAAAAAGGAAAATCAGTTTGGGGATTTAATTATTACTTATGATGTGAAAATGCCGACAAACTTAAGTGCGAGAGAAAAAGAACTGTTTCAAGAACTTCAAAAATTACGCCCATGAATTTAGAAGAATTAATACCAACTGATGAGATTTGCGCAAAGTATAAAGTGAAACGCAATTTTGTTAGTTCGCTTTACGAAAGCGGTTTGATAGAAATTATTACCGTAGAAGAAACAGAATATGTGCATTGCGATGAGATTTCGGAATTTGAAAGGTTATGGAGACTGCATTACGACCTCGATATAAATTTGGAAGGGCTTGAAGCTATTCAGCATTTATTGGAGCAGGTACGAAAATTACAAAAGAAAAATCTAGAGCTTAAAAACCGTTTGGGTTTATATGAGTAAGGCAGGACTTCTCTCGAAATCAAATTATAGTTCCAGATAATACTTATAGGTTTACCTGGAGGTTTTTTCCTCTGGGAGATAATGATAACTTTGCAGGAAGACTTTACAAACGAACAAACCTCACAGTTTTCCAGAACCAGTGAGGTTTAAAATATAAACAAATGAGATACGATCAAATAGACAGTAAATTATTTATAAAAAACCGAAAAAGCTTTACGGCCGGAATGAAGCTTAACAGCCTGGCGGTTTTTAATGCTAACGATATTTATCCTATTGGTGCCGATAGCACCATGCCTTTTCAACAAAACAGGGATTTATTTTATTTAAGCGGTGTAGACCAGGAAGAAGCAATTTTGGTACTTTTCCCGGATGCCCCAAAACCGGAACATCGTGAGATTTTATTTCTTACGGAAACTAATCCGCATATCGCAGTTTGGGAAGGCGCAAAATTAGATAAGGAAAAAGCTTTAGAAGTTAGCGGTATAGAAACGGTTTACTGGCTTCAGGATTTTGAGAAGATTTTCTTTGAAGTAATGTCCCAATGCGAGACAGTATATTTCAATACCAACGAGCATTATCGTGCGAATGTACAAACCGAAACTCGTGACGAAAGATTTATAAAATGGTGTAAAGAAAAATATCCTGCACACCAGGTAGCGAAAAGTAATCCTATTTTGCAGCGTCTACGTTCAGTAAAAGACCCTATTGAGCTGGATCTAATGCAAAAAGCTTGCGATATTACCGAAAAAGCTTTCCGCAGGGCATTAAAATTCACAAAACCCGGAGTGTGGGAACACGAAATTGAAGCCGAATACTGGCATGAAATGATTAGAAACCGTAGCCGCGGATTCGCTTACACTCCAATTATTGCCAGTGGAAATAACGCCAACGTACTGCATTATACCGAGAATAACCAACAATGTAAAGAAGGAGATTTAATCCTTTTAGACACCGGGGCAGAATATGCCAATTATTCTAGTGATATGACCAGAACTATTCCGGTTTCAGGAAAGTTTTCTGATAGACAGAAACAGATTTACAACACTGTAAATAAGGTTAAAAAAGAAGCTACAAAATGGTTGGTTCCCGGAACAATATGGGCAGAATACCATAAAGAAGTCGGTAAATTAATGACATCAGAATTACTAGATCATGGCTTATTGGATAAAGCCGATGTTCAAAATGAAGACCCAAAATGGCCTGCTTATAAAAAATATTTTATGCACGGGACCGCGCATAATATTGGATTAGACACCCACGATTACGGGATTTTAACCGAACCCATGAAGCCCAACCAGGTTTTCACCGTAGAACCGGGAATTTATTTACCCGATGAAGGTTTCGGAATTCGTTTGGAAGATGATGTGGTAATTCAGCCAGAAGGCGAGCCTTTCAACTTAATGCGCAATATCCCAATTGAAATTGAGGAGATTGAGGATATTATGAATTCTTAATAGAATAGGTCAATTACTTTTTACGTATCTGAACTTGTTTCAGATTCAAATATGAGACTATTGATAATGAAATTAAATCCTGAAATAAATTCAGGATGACGTTTTTTTTAAAGCCACGAATACACGAATTATTTTGTGAATTCGTGGCTTTTTCTATTTTAAGCACTAATGAAAACAACCTACAAAAACACACCTATTTCTTTTACCTCACAGGGAACAGGAAATCCTCTAGTTCTCTTGCACGGCTTTTTAGAGTCTAAAGAAATATGGCAGGATTTTGTTGCAGAACTTTCAGCAAAACGACAGGTTATTTGCATAGACCTTCCAGGCCACGGAGAATCTGGAAACTTCGCAGAAATTCATACTATGGCTGAGATGGCCCAGGCAGTAAAAACGGTTTTAGATGAACTTGATCTTCAACAAGCTTCTTTTGCAGGTCATTCTATGGGTGGATATATAAGTTTGGAATTCCAAAATATTTTTCCTACAATGTGCAACAGTCTGGTGCTGGTAAATTCTACTCCGCAGGCAGATTCTGAAGAACGAAAAGCAAATCGCGACCGCGCGGCTGCTTTGGTTCTAAAAAACAAAAGGGCTTTTGTAAGTATGGCTATCTCAAATTTATTGATGCCAGAAAATAATAAGTTATTCAAACCTCAAATTGAAGAATTAAAAAATCGCGCCCTTAAGTTTTCTACGGAAGGAATCTACGCTGCAATTAAAGGAATGAAAATTCGTACAGATCACACCGGGCTTTTTGCAAATTTTAAAGGACAAAAAATTGTGATTGCAGGAAAAAATGATCCTGTTATGGATTTTAACACAATAAAAGCCATAGCTAAACGTTGTGGAAGTGAGTTTGAAAGTCTTCCGGGTGGGCATTTAGCCTTTTTGGAAGATAAAAATGAACTTTTTAAAATTTTGCAATTCGTCGATTAATTTTAACTTTTTGTCGAAAGTTTAACTTTTTTTTATACTTTAGACTTTCAGAAATAAGAAAATCAAGCTCTTATGAGAGAAAAACACCCTACAAGGTTTTCATTCGGAAAAGTTCTTTGCAGCATTTTCGGGCATAAGTTACGCGTGTCTAAAAATGTTACAGATCACGTTCACGAATACAAATGCGAGAAATGCGGCATGGAAATGACCGATACCGCGAATGGTTTTTTAGCTCGCTTAACCCCAAAATTTAAAGAAACCAACGATTATATTTCCAAAATTCACCAAAAAAGAAAGCGTAAGCATTACGCCCACGCTTCTTAAGCTTTATTTTCGGAATTAAATTTCCGAAAGTTTATTCCTTTTTATCAGACTTTTCATTTTTATCTTCCATAGAATTCCAGCCTCTTGCAATTAGTGGCAACTTCTGGTTTGCACGAGTTATTAAATGCATTCCTTCTTTTTCCTCTGCCATATGACCTATTACGGTTAAGTTAGGATTTGCTTTTATTTTATCATAATCTTCCTGGGAAATAGTGAAAAGTAATTCGTAATCTTCGCCACCACTTAAAGCAATAGTAGTACTATCTAAATCAAACTCCTCACAAACCGAAATCACTGCCGGATCTAGCGGAATTTTCTCTTCATATAAATTTGCTCCAACTTCAGAATTTTTACATAAATGGATGATTTCAGAAGATAGTCCGTCACTAATATCTATCATAGAAGTTGGTTTTACACCAAGTTCTTTCAACAAAGGCGCAATATCTTTCCTTGCTTCCGGCTTCAATTGTCTTTCAATTAAATAAGTATAAGGATCAAGATCTGGTTGGGCGTTCGGATTGGCTTTAAAAACCTCCTTTTCACGCTCTAAAATTTGCAGACCCATATAAGCCGCACCAAGATCGCCGGTCACCACAAGCAAATCATTTGGTTTAGCACCGCTACGGTAAACAATATCTTCTTTATCAGCAATGCCGAGTGCTGTGATACTAATTAATAAGCCTGAAGTTGAAGAAGTAGTATCACCACCTACCACATCAATATTATATAATTTCGCAGCAAGTTCAATACCGGAGTATAATTCTTCCAGCGCTTCTACCGGAAACCTGTTTGAAGCTGCTATAGAAACAGTGATTTGGGTGGCTTTAGCATTCATTGCATAAACATCTGAAGCATTTACCATTACCGCCTTATACCCCAAATGTTTAAGAGGCATATAAGCCAGATCAAAATGAACACCTTCTACCAAAAGATCTGTAGTTACTACGGTGTGTTTATTTTCAAAATTTAATACTGCAGCATCGTCGCCAATGGCTTTTACAGTTGAAGAAAGTTTGGGTTCAAAACCTTTGGTAAGGTGATCTATTAATCCAAATTCACCTAATTCTGAAAGGTTTGTACGCATATCCTGACTATCCTGAAACATAACTAATTATTTTAATTTGCAAAATAACTGAATATTATTCAACTGCCCTTATAAAGATGAGCTTAGATTAAAAAAAACACCAGTTTGCGTATTTAAAAACAAGGCAGAATTAACACTAAAAAGTTTAATTTTCAGTTATTTATAATTTAATAATCTTTTATAAATTAGAATTGGCAAGACTTATCAATGTATTCTTAAAACATATACCAGCGCTATGGTAAACCGCTTGTTTTATAGTATATTTGTACCCAATTTAGAATTAATCTTTTTAAGCTATGATAAAAGTAAGCGAAAGCGCTAAAAAAAAGATTGCCACACTTATGAGTGAAGAGGGTTTTGACAATATGAAAGACTTTGTTCGGGTAGGTGTAAAAAGCGGAGGCTGCTCTGGTTTGTCTTACGAGTTAAATTTTGACAAATCCAAGGCCGAAGATGACAAACTTTTTGAAGACAACGATATAAAAATAGTAGTAGATAAACGCAGCGTATTATACCTGGCCGGAACTGTTTTAGAATTTTCTGGCGGATTAAACGGCAAGGGATTTGTATTTAATAATCCTAACGCCCAAAGAACCTGTGGATGCGGAGAAAGTTTTTCTCTGTAATTAATTAAAAGGAACAGAATTTAAAAACAAGAATTAAACCTCGAATTTTTAAACTTTTGAACCTTAAATAATTTTGAATAAATAAGAGATGGCATATACTGAAGATGATTTAAAAAAAGAGCTCGAAACGAAAGAATATGAGTACGGGTTTTATACTGATATTGAATCGGATACATTTCCTGTGGGATTAAATGAAGATATTGTTAGAGCGATCTCCAAAAAGAAAGAAGAACCGGAATGGATGACTGAATGGCGACTAAAAGCATATCGCCACTGGAAAACTATGAAAGAACCTGAATGGGCTAACGTGCATTACGAAAAGCCAAATTTTCAGAATATTTCTTACTATTCGGCTCCTAATAAAAAACCTAAATACGAGAGTTTAGACGAAGTAGATCCAGAATTGTTGGATACTTTTAAAAAGCTTGGAATTTCTGTAGACGAACAGAAAAAACTTGCCGGTGTTGCTGTAGATGTAGTTATGGATTCTGTTTCTGTAACCACAACATTTAAAAAGACGCTAGCTGAAAAAGGAATTATTTTTTGTTCAATTTCAGAAGCAATAAGGGAACATCCTGAGCTTGTTAAGAAATACATAGGCTCAGTAGTACCTACTACAGATAACTTTTACGCAGCATTAAATTCTGCAGTATTTAGTGATGGTTCGTTCTGTTACATTCCAAAAGGCGTTAGATGCCCAATGGAACTTTCAACGTATTTTAGAATTAACCAGGCTGGTACCGGGCAATTTGAGCGTACGCTTGTAGTTGCAGAACCGGGAAGTTACGTAAGTTACCTGGAAGGTTGTACTGCACCTACCCGTGATGAAAATCAATTACACGCGGCGGTTGTAGAACTTATAGCATTAGATGATGCTGAAATTAAGTACAGTACCGTTCAAAACTGGTTCCCGGGAAGTAAAGAAGGAAAAGGAGGAGTTTATAACTTCGTAACCAAACGTGGACTTTGTGAGAAAGGAGCTAAGATTTCCTGGACGCAAGTTGAAACGGGATCTGCAGTAACCTGGAAATATCCATCCTGTATTTTAAAAGGAGATAATTCTATTGGGGAATTTTATTCTATTGCAGTTACTAATAATCACCAACAGGCAGATACCGGGACAAAGATGGTTCACCTTGGAAAAAACACCAGGAGCACCATTATTTCCAAAGGTATTTCAGCAGGAGAGTCGCAAAACTCTTATCGCGGACTTGTACAGATAAACGGCAGAGCTGAAAATGCCCGTAACTTTTCACAATGTGATTCCCTTTTAATGGGAAATAAATGTGGCGCGCATACCTTCCCATATATTGAAGTTAAAAACAAAAGCGGGCAGGTAGAACACGAAGCCACCACAAGTAAAATTGGAGAAGACCAAATCTTCTACTGTAACCAACGTGGTATTGATACCGAGAAAGCTATTGCTCTTATTGTAAACGGCTTTAGTAAAGAGGTATTGAACAAACTACCTATGGAGTTTGCAGTGGAAGCACAAAAACTATTAGAAATTTCTCTGGAAGGATCTGTAGGATAATTTGGGCAAATGAAGATTGAAGAAATGAAGAAGTTTTTGCTAATTCTTAGCCTTGCTTTTACGGCTTTTTCCTGCCAGGACGAAGGCCGCCAGGATCTAATGAACCAGCCTGAAGCAGAAAAAGTTCCCGATAGCATTCAAACGCTAACCGGTGAATTTATTTATGCCGGCGATGCAGCAATTTTAAGAGGAAGCGATTTTGTTTATGGCGTAACTATAGACTCGATGTCTAAAGTACTCGCCGAGCAGATACAACCATTTCAGAAGGAAGAATTTGATATGGTTCCAGTAAAGGTTAAAGGAAAAATTGTGCCCAACCCAAGACAGGAAGGCTGGGATGAGAATATAGAAATAAGAGAAATTATAGAAATTCTGGAGTCTGAGAAGGCTTTAGAAGAACAGGAAGAAGAATAATAAACCAATCCCAAATTTATTCGGGATGCATACAGATAATTTATGCTACAAATAAAGAATTTACACGCAAGTATAGAAGATAAAGAAATCTTAAAAGGAATTAATCTTGATATTAATCCCGGAGAAGTTCACGCTATTATGGGACCTAATGGTTCAGGAAAAAGTACACTTTCTTCGGTAATTGCGGGAAAAGAGGAGTTTGAACAAACCCAGGGAGAAATTATTTTTGAAAACACAGAAATTTCAGAAATGGATCCTGAAGAAAGAGCTCATAAAGGTATATTTCTTTCTTTTCAATATCCGGTGGAGATCCCAGGAGTTTCAGTTACCAATTTTATGAAAACCGCCATCAACGCCCATAGAAAAGCTAATGGACTGGAAGATATGCCGGCAAATGAAATGCTGAAAAAGATTAGAGAGAAATCTGAAAGTTTGGAAATTGACCGTAAATTTTTATCAAGATCTTTAAACGATGGGTTTTCAGGTGGAGAAAAGAAAAGAAATGAAATCTTCCAAATGGCAATGTTAGAACCAAAATTGGCTATTCTTGATGAAACCGATTCAGGTTTGGATATTGATGCCCTTAAAATTGTTGCCGACGGGGTAAACAAATTAAGAAGCAAAGACAACGCAGTTTTGCTAATTACTCACTACCAACGTTTGCTTAACTATATTGTACCAGATGTAGTTCACGTAATGATAGACGGTAAAATAGTGAAATCTGGCGGTAAAGAACTTGCGCTAGAGCTGGAAGAAAGAGGTTACGAATGGGTTAAAGCCGAAAAAGCGGTTTAATAACTTATTTCGAAAAAAGTAAGAAAAGCTATTTTAGTCTTTTTGAAGACTGGTCAAGTTTCCCGCCTATACTGAAATAAATTCAGCACAAGCTGCGGGAAAGACAAAATACATTATCATGGAATTAAAAGAGAAATTAGTATCATCTTTCCTGGCTTTTGAAGAAGAGTACACGGGATCTAACGATGATCTTCATAAAATAAGAAATCAGGCGATTAAGGATTTTGAAACTATAGGTTTCCCAAACCGAAAGCAGGAAGATTATAAATACACTTCCCTTAAATCAATTTTAAAGGAAGATTATAGTCTTTTTCCAAAACAGGAAAATACGCTTGAATATAAAGACATTAAAAAGTATTTTATACACGAGATAGATACTTACGATTTAGTGTTTATAGATGGTATTTACTCATCACACTTATCTAGCACCACGCATGATAAGATTGATGTTTGCTTAATGTCTTCGGCTTTAAATAAAGATCTTTACAAACCGGTAATTGATAATTATTTCAACAAAATTGCTCCAAAAAATGGACTAAACTCGTTGAATACTGCTTTCACCAAAGAAGGGGCTTTTATTCATATTCACAAGAATACGATGGCCGATAAACCAATTCAGATCATTAATTTCTCTACCGGAAACGAATCTTCTTTATTAGTGCAGCCTCGTAATTTAATTGTGGTAGACGAAAATTCCCATTGCCAGATTATTGAGCGTCACCAAAGTTTAACAGATCAACCGGTGCTTACTAATTCGGTTACCGAAATTTTTGCTGATAAACGTGCTATAGTAGATTATTATAAGATTCAGAACGATAAACTTTCGGCGTCTTTAATTGATAATACCTACATAGAACAGAAATCGGAAAGCTTCTGCTCTGTACATACTTTTTCACTTGGCGGAAAATTAACGCGTAACAACCTTAATTTTTACCAAAGAGGAGAACGCATAGATTCTACTATGAAAGGTGTTACCATCATTGAAGGAAAACAACACGTAGATCACAATACTTTGGTACATCACATAGAACCAAATTGTGAATCGCACCAGGATTACAAAGGTATTTTTGATGAAAAATCGGTTGGTGTTTTCAACGGGAAAGTAGTGGTTGAAAAAGAAGCGCAAAAGACAAATGCTTACCAGTCTAACAATAATGTTTTATTAAACGATAAAGCAACCATAAACTCAAAACCTCAGCTGGAAATTTTTGCAGACGATGTAAAATGTAGCCACGGTTGTACTATTGGACAGTTAGACGAAGAAGCTTTATTCTATCTTCAATCTCGTGGTATTCCAAGAAAAGAAGCCAGCGGACTTTTAATGTACGCATTTGCCAATAATGTATTGGAAAGTGTAAAAATCCCAGAGATTAAGAAGAGAATCAATAAACTTATAGCCCTTAAATTGGGCGTAGAATTAGGATTCAACCTGTAAATCGCTATTAAAAGTAGCTTTAATAGAATCCTCAAATAAATATAAAAATGAGCATTGCTACTAATAATATAGCATTTAACGTTGACGAAATTAGAAAAGACTTCCCTATCCTAAATAGGGAAGTTAATGGTTACCCCCTGGTTTATTTTGACAACGCCGCAACTTCGCAAACGCCGAAACAGGTAATGGATGCTATTGTAGATTATTATTCTAATTACAATGCTAACATTCACCGCGGTGTGCACAGTCTGTCTCAGGAAGCAACCGACAAATATGAAGGTGCCAGAAAAAAATTTCAGCAACATTTTAATGCTGAAAAATCTCATGAGATCATTTTTACATCAGGCACCACCCATGGGATTAATCTTGTTGCCAGCGGTTTTGCATCTATTCTAAAAGAAGGCGATGAAATTCTGGTTTCAGCATTAGAACATCATTCCAATATTGTGCCCTGGCAAATGCTTTGCGAAAAAACGGGCGCAAAACTGAAGGTTATTCCTATGAACGAACAGGGAGAACTTGTATACGAATCTTTTGAAGAATTGCTTTCAGAAAAAACAAAAATGGTTTTCCTAAACCACGTTTCAAACGCTTTAGGAACCATAAATCCTATTAAAAAGATCATAGATAAAGCCCACGAAAAAGGCGCCGCCGTTTTAATAGATGGCGCGCAAGCCGCCCCGCATATTAAAGCAGATGTACAGGCACTGGATGTGGATTTCTATGTGGTTTCTGCACATAAAATGTGTGGCCCGACAGGTGTTGGCGTTTTATATGGCAAAGAAGAGTGGTTAAATAAACTCCCCCCCTACCAGGGTGGTGGCGAAATGATTGCTACGGTAAGCTTTGAAAAAACAACTTATGCCGGTCTTCCTCATAAATTTGAAGCGGGTACGCCTAATATCTGTGGTGGCATTGCTTTTGGCGCAGCTATAGATTATATGAATAGTATTGGTTTTGAAGCAATTTCCCGTTACGAGGAAGAATTGTTGGATTATGCTACTTTAAAACTTCAGGAAATTGAAGGGATGAAACTCTACGGGACTTCAAGAGAAAAGACCGCAGTTATTTCGTTTAATATTGAAGGGCTTCATCCGTATGATATTGGGACGCTCGTAGATAAAATGGGGGTCGCGGTAAGGACCGGCCACCATTGCGCACAGCCTATTATGGATTTTTATAAAATTCCAGGTACTGTTCGGGCTTCTTTTTCGTTTTATAATACCAAAGAAGAAATAGACCGGTTTATTGATGCAGTTATAAAAGCAAAATCAATGCTTTCCTAAATATATTAAATGAAAAAGATCTTATTTATATTCAGCGCATTTTTAATGATTTCCTGCGGAAATTCAGAAGAAAAAATTTCGGAAGATCCAGCAGACATGAATTCATTAAGTGGCGATTATAATTTAGTAGAAATGGATGGAGAAGATATTTCTTCAGAAGGTTTCATTTTAAATTTTAATGGTACAGAAAAAAGGTTATCGGGAAAAACCGGTTGCAACAATTTTGTAGCCACCTATAAAATTCAGGATTCTATCGTGAAATTCAATTCGCCGTTGGGAACCAAAATGTACTGCGAAGGGCAAATGGAATATGAAGAGATTATAAATGAAGTAATTCCCGAAATTAGAAATGTTAGAATTAGCGATAAAGATTTAATATTTTTATCTAAAGAAAATCAGGAGCTTTTAAACCTGCAAAAAACAGAAGATAGTGAGTAAAACGATACAGGAAATACAGCAAGAAATTGTAGACGAATTTGCAATGTTCGAGGACTGGATGCAGCGTTATGAGTATATGATAGAGCTTGGAAAAGCGCTTCCGCTTATAGACGAAAAATATAAAATAGACGAAAACCTTATTAAAGGTTGTCAAAGTAAAGTGTGGGTTCACGCTGAACTTGAAGATGAGAAATTGGTTTTTACGGCCGATAGTGATGCGATTATTACCAAGGGAATTGTAGCCATTTTAATTAGGGCATTTTCCAATCATCATCCTTCAGCAATTATTGAAGCCGACACGAAATTTATTGATGAAATTGGCCTTAAAGAGCACTTGTCTCCTACCCGCGCCAATGGTTTGGTGAGTATGATCAAACAACTTAAAATGTATGCTGTAGCATACCAAACACAACTTAATTAAAATGGAACAGGAAATAGACACACAGGAATTGGGAGAAAAGATCGTAAAGGTTTTAAAAACTATTTATGATCCAGAAATCCCGGTAGATATTTACGAATTAGGCCTTATTTACGACGTAATGGTAAATACCGATCACGAAGTGAAAATATTAATGACCTTAACCACACCAAACTGCCCTGTTGCAGAGAGTTTGCCGCAGGAAGTGAAGGAGAGGGTAGCTTCTATAGATACGGTAAAAGATGCAGAAGTAGAAATTACATTCGATCCGCCGTGGAACCAGGACCTTATTAGCGAGGAAGCAAAACTGGAATTAGGTCTTTTATAAAAGTCTCCTCGCCCCCAAAGGGGGATAAAAACTTTTACTTTAAATGTTTATTAGCTTTTAACCATTAACACTTAACCCATTTTATGGCCGAAGAAATAGTAAACCGAATAGCCAACAGTAAACTTATTACCTTTAACCTGGAGGATTATTATCCTGAGGGGGAACGCGTATTGTTTGATGTAAAAGACTGGCTTCTGGAAGGTTTCGTGCTGCGGGAAGGAGAATTTAGAGAACAGGCCAAAAACCACGACTGGAGTCAATACCAGGATAAATTTATAGCCCTTACCTGCTCCAGCGATGCAATAATCCCTGCCTGGGCATTTATGTTACTGGCTACTTATTTACACCCATATGCAAAAAAAGTAATCACTGGTGACCTGGAAACGCTGGAAACCGTACTTTATACCGAAGCTATTAATAAAATGGATGTTAGTGATCTTACAGATAAACCTGTGATCGTTAAAGGTTGCTCTCACAAACCGGTTCCAAAAAATGCCTATTTACTTTTAATAGAAAAACTACAGCCGGTAGTTAAAAGTTTAATGTATGGTGAGGCTTGCTCGTCGGTACCTTTGTATAAAAAACCAAAAAATTAAGTTGAACCCTCTGGATGTATACTGTTACAATTAGCAAAACGCAGGAAGTAAATACAAAATAGTGGTAAACATCCAGATAGGGATCTTAAATTATAAACAAATGAAAAAATTATTATTTGCTCTCGCCCTTTGTGGCGGGATTTTTAATTTATCGGCTCAGGAAGAAGAGGAAGAACAAAAACAAGGATGGACAAAAGAAGGAAACATAGCCATTCTTTTTAATCAGTCAGCCTTTAATGAAGAGTGGACAGGCGGTGGAACTTCCAATATTGCCGGAAATCTTCTTTTTAATTACGATTTTAATTATCTAAAAGAAGATTTTACCTGGGATAATAAATTACTTCTTGATTATGGAATGACTAAGCAGCGAAGTGACGAATTTGCCAGGAAAACAAGTGACCGCTTAGAATTTAACTCGATTGCGGGAAAGCAGGTACAGGAATCAAACTGGTATTACTCACTTTTTCTTAATTTTAGAACGCAAATTACAAAGGGCTATAAATTCGGTGAAGACGCTGAAAGCGGTCAAACAACCCGAAGAGAATACACCAATTTTCTATCTCCCGCTTACCTTCAATTTGGTCCCGGTATGATGTGGAAAAAAAGTGAAAATTTCTATATAAATCTTGCACCGGCTACTGGAAGAATGGTCTTTGTAGATAAAGATTTTACTTCAGGCCCAGATTATGTAGATGGTGATTATTTTGGCGTAGATGCAGGGAAAGCCATGCGTTTTGAACTTGGTGCATCGGTTTCGGGTTACGCGCAATTCGATATAATTGAGAATGTAACTATGGAGAATTTGATTAACCTCTACTCCAACTATTTAGAAGATCCTCAAAACGTAGATATCGATTATACGATGAACATGAAAATGAAGATTAACGATTACCTTTCTACAAACCTTATTTTCCAGGCTATTTACGACGACAATGCAGTAAAAGGTTTTCAAATTAGAGAAGTTTTTGGTTTAGGGTTTAATTATGGGTTTTAATCAATAAACAAACCCATAATTTATGCTGAACTTGTTTCCGTAGCTATTTTGATTATTTAGATACTGAAAGGAGTTGAACGTGAAGACCAAACCACCACAAAATTAAAAATACAACCTGCCTTTTCCGGCGGGTTTGTTGTTTATGAGCCCATTTTAGTTAAATATATGTTGAAATAATTTCCGCAAAAATCGCAGTAGCAATCTATTGTGTAACTTTGTATTTATGATTGAAAAAACCGACCTAACCCACGAAAAAGCCGTTCTAATTGGTATTGTAACCAAAGAGCAGGGGCATGATAAATTAGAAGAATACCTGGACGAATTAGAATTCCTTACCTATACCGCAGGCGGGGAGGTGATAAAGCGTTTTAGCCAGAATATGGACAAGCCCAATCCCAAAACTTTTATAGGGACAGGGAAGATGAACGAGCTTAAACAGTTCGTAGATGAAAATGACGTAGGTACCGCTATTTTTGATGATGAACTTTCTCCTGCTCAACAGAAAAATATTGAGAAAATCCTGAAATGTAAAGTTTTAGATAGAACTACACTTATCCTCGATATTTTTGCTCAACGAGCACAAACCAGTTACGCGAGAACGCAGGTAGAACTTGCCCAATATGAATATTTATTACCGAGACTTGCCGGTATGTGGACTCACCTTGAACGCCAGCGTGGTGGTATTGGAATGCGTGGGCCAGGGGAAACAGAAATTGAAACTGACCGTAGGATTGTTAGAGATAAGATTTCCCTTTTAAAGAAAAAACTTGAAACCATAGATAAACAAATGGAGGTGCAGCGCGGTAACCGCGGGCAGTTGGTAAGGGTTGCACTGGTAGGTTACACCAATGTTGGGAAATCTACTTTAATGAACACCATTAGTAAAAGTGAGGTTTTTGCCGAAAATAAACTTTTCGCAACTTTAGATACTACGGTAAGAAAAGTGGTAATTCGAAATTTACCCTTCCTTTTAACCGATACGGTAGGATTTATAAGGAAGTTGCCTACTCAATTGGTAGAGTCTTTTAAATCTACCTTAGATGAAGTTAGAGAAGCCGATTTACTGTTACACGTTGTAGATATTTCTCATCCAAACTTTGAAGACCACATAGAATCAGTTAACCAGATTATGAGTGAGATTAAGAGTAATGACAAACCAACGATTATGGTTTTTAATAAAATTGATCAATATGAAGCTGAAGAAATTGAAGATGATGATTTGATGACCGAAAGGACAAAAGCGCATTATACGTTGAAAGAATGGAAACAAACCTGGATGAATAAAATGGGAGATAACGTTCTGTTCATTTCTGCTTTGAATAAAGAGAATATGGAAGATTTCCGCAGAAAAGTTTATGAAGCTGTTCGTAAAATTCATATCACCCGTTTTCCTTATAACAATTTTCTATATCCGGAATACGATAAATACGGAGAAGAAAAATAAAGAATACGGCCCCGAAAATTTCGGGGCTTTTTATTGGTATTTTCAGTAAATTAGGGTAGACCAATAATTTACTACAATGAAAAAACTAATCTTATTACCACTATTTTTTTTCTTCGGAATAATGGGAGCTCAGGAGCTTGATGGCGCCTGGAAACTAATTCAAAAAAATGGTGAAACGGTAAGCGATCGTGAAGTGATTAAAATAGTTCAGGACGGTTATTTTGCCCTGGGTTCTAAAAATTTAAGTAATAATGAATTTTTAGGAGCTGCAGGAGGAGAACTTAGCCTGGAAGATGAAACCCTTACCGAAATTAGGGATTTTGACACCTACGATGCCGAAAACATTGGGACTGAACGGGAATATAATATTTCATGGGAAGGTGAAAACAAAATGGAAATTTCTGACGGAAATACTACTAAAATATGGGAACGTGTTTCAGATAAATCTGATGCATTAACAGGAAACTGGGTAATTACCGGCCGTGAAAGAAACGGGGAAATGAATACAATGACCCCAGGTGACAGGCGCACGGTAAAAATTTTAAGCGGTGGAAGATTTCAATGGATTGCCTTTAATTCGGCCACCAAAGAATTTAATGGAACGGGCGGAGGAACTTATTCTGCTGAAAACGGCACATATACTGAAAATATTGAATTCTTTTCACGAGATGCCAGCCGTGTAGGCGCGAGTTTAGAATTTCAATATGAAGTAAAAGATGGCAAATGGCATCATAAAGGAAAAAGCTCTAAAGGAGATCCTATTTATGAAATCTGGTCGCCTTACAGCGAAGCTTATCAGAAATAATATTTGAGAAAATCATCTAACTAAAAAAGCCTCCTTGGGCATATAGAATTCTCCGGGAGGCACTTCTTTTAGATAAAAACGAATAGCTTTTTCACTGTCTATATATTGCAAACGTATTTTTCCTGAAGTATAACTTACGGCACTTTCTATAGTTCCGTCGTAAACACCTTCAGCGATTTTAACCAAATTGATTGTAAACGAATTTCCATTTTTTATTTTACAATCGGTATTTTCACCCTGTGAGAAGATCACGCAATGATTACCTTTAATACTTCCCTGGCTTTCATACTCCAGTTCTAATTCCATGGTATTCTGCCCATCTGGAGATTTCCAGAACCAATTTCCGGTAAAATCCTGGGAATGTTGAGCAGAGCTTAGAGATGTAATTATCAAGAATAAAAAGAGTAATTTTTGCTTCATACGCCGAGTTTAAATAATCTCCCAATTTACTCAATTCCCGCTTATTCGTATGTTATCAATATCATAAGTTGTGCTTTTATCTGGTGCCCCACCTAAATATCTAAACGCGAAATGGATATCACCTTTTAAACAGGAAATATCTATTTCACTTTTTACAAATCTTTTTCCGTATTGATTAGTAGGACCAATAGGAATTATCGCATTCAGCGGAGTCCAGTTAGTGGTTAAAACATTTCCGGTAAATTCCTCTGTAACGAGCACGCTTAGAATGGTGGCATTATCATAAGAAGACATAATTTCAAAAGCCAATTGAGCTCCTGAAACATCGTCTAAATTTATGGGCGGACTCACCAGCCAGGCTTCCATAGAAGTTTCATCAGTATTATATGCTGAAACCCGAATATACCTATTCCCATCAAATGTTCCCGGTTCAAATGCTTTGTCGCCATTTATATTTATGTTGGTCCAGCCTTTATTTTCTAATGCAGAAAGACTTGCTACATTAGTGAAATTTTCTCCGAAAATAAGGGTACCACCCGTTATGTTATTACCCTCGCATTTTAGAAATTCCGGGTCGCACCGATCTCCATCAAAATTAAAATCATCGGGTGAATTTACCGCGATCACAAAATAATCATCGTAAAAATTACGGGTTAGAATCCCCTTTACACTTCCGGAATTTTCAGGCAAATAAAGGGATTTAAAACCAGAGAAAGTGCTAGTGCTTAACATCGCACTTGCACCTGTACTGCAACTTTCCAGCTGTCTTTCACCATCATACTCATCGGTTACTTCTCCTGCAAAAGTATAATGATGCTGTTCCCTTAGTAGGTTTAGATTGAACTGGACATTTTTAACTTTAATAAATAAATTTTCGTGTCTTTCATTAAATTCTGAAATCTCAAGTTGTAGTGGAAAAATTTCCGCAGTTTCCATAGTTCTAATAATATGATCGTCTATCCTTGAAGGTGGGATTGCCACCACGTCTCCCCTATTTTGAACTCCTAATTGATGCACTCCATTGTTAGACCATAAAGCGAGACCGTCTAACTTTACATAGATTTTCCTTCCGAAATTATAGGTTTCAAAAAGCGAATTATCATCTACCAGAAGCAATATCCCTGCGGTTGGATTCTCAGGTCTATCTTGCAAAACCAGTTCTTTATAAAAATTTCCACCCTCATCACTGGAAACTACATAAGCTTCCATTACTGTATTGGTTTCAGAAAAAACATAGATTTCTTCAGTTTCTGGATTAAAATTGCTTTTTACAGCAGAAATTCCGGTAATATTTCCTTCAATATTTATCTCTTTAGTTTTGGATTCCGGCAGCTCAAAATCGTCAGTTTTCACGCAAGAAATAGCTAAAAAAGAGAATAAAACAGTTATAATTAAATTGAAATTTTTCATACCTATAATTTTAAAATCTAACATAAATCATAGCAAAATAGGAAGCACCGGTGCCATACCAGTATTTGGGTCCAAAAATGGGGTTTTCCCTCTCCCGGTCTTGTTTTAAAGTGCGGTAATTGGCATTTCGGGATTGTTCAAAACCACCGGTTTTATAGAGTTTATCAAAAATATTATTGAGACTCACAAAGAAGCCGATAAACTTTCCTTTTACCAACCAGGATTTGCCACCTATGGCATTTACAAGCATATAATCTTTAAATTGTTCTTGTTTTAAAAGGTTTGCTGCAATACTTGCATCGTAATTAAGTATAGGTAAACCATCGCTATCATTCAGGAAATTCGCAGTTCTAGTTAACGGACTTACATCCAGAAAAGCCTGGGAGAAAAAATTTATTGTAGTTCCAAACCACCAATAATCGGGATCTCGATATTCAAACCCAATTTGAGCCGCTCTTTGCGGGCCACCGGCTATCCTATAATTTTTTAAATAAGAAGTTCCATAATCTACTATCTCATTAAAATCGTCTGAAGTTAAATAGAGTTCAGGACTATTGCTATAAACAAATTGTCCCAATGCCGCCGCCGCTTTTAATTTTATGGCTGAAGTTAATTGGGCCTCAACTCCCATTTCCAAACCTAAATGTTGTTTATCAATTCCGCTTAAAACCTCTTGCACAAATGCCGTAGTGCTATTTCTACCCAATCCTGAAAGTCCATCGGCATAATAAAAGGAAATTTCAGTTGCATCTTTAATTTGCGTGTAGTAAGCAGAAAGCCTGGCTTTGATTGTGCTGGACCTATACCTGTAGCTTATATCTATATTTTGAATTTGCTCACTTGCAAGACTCACTACCACATCATTATTTTGACGCGAATTAGAAAACGAATTGCGAAGGTTGGGCGGTTTGGTATACCAGGCTGCATTAAAGCCGAATAAATGCTTTGCTGTAAGTTTATAATTTGCTCCAAGTTTCCCTCCAAAATCGGTAAAGTTTAATTGCTCGCTTTTACCCAGGGAATTATCGGGAAAATTGCCATTTTGAAATAATCCTTCTCTTTGATAAGCGGTTTGGGAAGCAGTAATTCCTACATAGAAATCCAGCCTGTCGTAATCGAAATTCATTTGAGCAAAAGCTTTGGCAGAATTCGCATATAACCTGAAATTATATTTATAAGGTTTATTTTCTGAAACACTTCGGTTTGGATTTTGGAGATCACTTTGAGCTCTATCTTCAAGGGAAGTTTGCTCATCACCTTCGGCAAAAAAATCGACATCCAGAAAAGTATTGCCGCCCAGCATATCTTTAATCGAAGCAAAATTATGGGAGTTCAAATAGGAAAATGCCAGCTTTCCATCCAGATCTATATTATCATTAATTTTCGCAGAAATAATAGAATTAAAATCTAATTTAATATCATCATTTCTGTCTTCCGCCAGGGCATAAACAGTATAGCCAGCGGCATTATTTGCATTATACAACTGCTCCCAATTTAATTGCCCGTTTTCTTTAAAATCTTGCTGCGCCAGGTAAGCAGCTTCATAATTTGGATTATCTGAAAAACGTAAATAATAGCTGGGTAATTTTTGATAGTAGGTTGGGTCTGGATTTGTGCCGCCACCTACATAACTATTCTGCCCATTAATTTCGGCCAGGCGGGTGCCACCAAAATCAATCCTGGAATTCCCGGTTTTGCCAAATTGAAAAGCGATATTATTATTAATGCTTATTTCTTCTGAAAATTCCCAAAAATGATTAAGCATCAAGATTGGTTCTTTTATCTCCCTTACTCTGGAATTTCTCATTTTCCCATCCTGGTAACCCCAATAGGCATTGTATTTTCTACCTTTTAATTCGAAGACTTCCGCCGTATTTGGAGATGATTTTCCGCGGATATTAGGCGTATAAAATCCCGTAAAATTTAGACTATGCTTTTCACTAAAGGTTTTTTCAACCGAAAGAAAAAATCCATTTGCATCATATAAAGTGCCATCAATAAAGGCCTCTTTTGCAAACCTTCGGGAAGCTGAAATTGCATAAGCCCAGCCATTCTTTAATTCTCCAGAACCATAAGTAGCCATTAATCGGCCGTTATAACTTCGGTTGGCGGCGGCTAAAGATGCTTTGCCTCCTTTAGCATATTTTGAAGCGCGCATCATGATATTTGTAGTACCGGCCAAACCTCCAAAACTCACAGGAGACGGACTTAAACCCATAGAAAAAACCTGGTTACGCTGCACATCATTGAGTCCGCCCCAATTGCTCCACTGCGGCCGGCCGGTATAGGCTTTATTCATTTCTATCCCGTTTATTAAAACTTTGCCGTGTTCACTATCGAGCCCGCGAGGTCTAAAGAATGTCTGGCTAAAATCAAAAGCAGCTGCATTTAAAAATACATCCCGTGAAGCCTGCAAAAGCCCCGAAAGATTATCAATATGTGCTTCATCTTCATCCAGCTCGGCATCAGAAAGGCTAATGGTGCTAATTTGATTCGCATAATCTGCTAGAATAGGTGGCATCAGAATTAAACCAAGGTCTTTGCTAGCTTCAGCTTCAATTATTATCGGCAGCCGGAGCTCTTTATAGTCCTGAAGTGTGATCTTTAAAACCTGTTCTCCAAGGGGAATTTCTTCAGAAATAAAAATAAAATCCCCGTGTTCATCTGAAATTGTTTCGAAAACACTTCCTTCAATAAGCACTTTGGCGCGGGACAATTCTTTATAGGTTTGCGCATCTACCAATTTTCCTCTCACGGAAATTTCCTGGGCAAATGAGACTGAGAATCCCAGTCCCAGAATGAGAAGAAAAAAGAAAGATTTCATCAGGTTTTATTTCCATATTTATTATAAGTTTAGATAAATTAGACACAAAAATCAAAGAATTAGCACGTTATGTGAATATTTTAAAGAATTTGTAAGACTATGATTACCCGTATTTTTCCCTTATTGAGCGTTTATCTTTTATTTCTGATTTCTACTGAAAGTGTTTTCTCACAGCCAAAAACTGAATATAAAATACTAAGTATTGCTTTTTATAATGTTGAGAATCTCTTTGACACAGAAAATAATCCGTTCACTTTTGATGACGATCGTACGCCTGAAGGAGATGATGTATGGACCCAGGAAAAATACCGCGACAAACTCCAAAAACTGGCGGGAGTTATGGCTGAAATAGGCTATGACGCCACAAAACAACCTCCGGTAATTATAGGATTATGTGAGGTTGAAAATCGAGGAGTTTTAGAAGATCTAATCAATGAGCCCCAACTGAAGCACTACAATTACAATATTGTGCATTACGATTCTCCAGATAGGCGGGGGATTGATGTAGCCTTATTATATAGAAAGGAAATTTTTAGATTAGAAAATTCGGTTTCTCACGAGCTATTAATAAACAATAGTAACGAACCCGATAAACGCGTTTACACCCGAGATCAATTGGTAGTAAGCGGGAAAATTGATGGAGAAAAACTGCATTTTATTGTCAATCACTGGCCATCCAGAAGTGGTGGAGAAGCGGCGAGTAGCTATAAAAGGGAAAAGGCAGCGGCTCTAAATAAAATTATCCTTGATTCTATATTTAAAAAACAGCCTTTGGCTAAGATTATAAGTATGGGCGATTTTAACGATGATCCCACCAATAAAAGTTTCAAGGAAGTATTAAAAACTGTAGCTACTCAAAATGGAATAAACCCACATCAATTATATAACCCCATGGAAAAAATGCTAAAGAAAGGAATGGGTACCCTTGCCTACCGGGATGGCTGGAATTTATTTGATCAAATTCTTGTTTCTGGCGGTTTAACCGGGAGAGATTATTCTACATTTCAGTTTTATAAAGCAGGTATCTTTAATAAAAAACACCTCATTACTGAGAAAGGTCAATATAAAGGTTATCCTTTCAGGAGTTATGGCTATTCGGGTTACCAGGGCGGTTACAGTGACCATTTTCCGGTTTATATTTACCTGCTTAAAGAAGTCTCTTCAAATCCAAACCGAGACAATAAATAAATTACCTCGTAGCCTTTAAATCTCGATGATTGGGTGAAAGTAAAACCTTAGAAATAATTTAATTATACAGTTTTAAAACCAGGCGTTCCAGGGAATACGGGATAACATTATCAATAATCCTAAGGTATAAAATATAGCAAGGATTTTAAACTTAGGCTTTGAAGTGAGTTTACTCTTGTGTTTTGAATATCCAATGGTAATTAAAGTTACCGCAATAATCATCATTAACGGATGTTCCAGAATGTAAAGTCTCAAAGTAGGATCTGGCATTACCGTACCCATTCCTTCTTCCAGAAGTACTGAAAAATAAGGAGATACAAAGTATAAAACTATTCCTATTAAAAGCTGAATATGTGAAGTGATAAGTGTGAAAAGTGCAATCCTAAAATTAGTTGCTCCATACTCTTTATTAGAAGCATAACCAATAATTGCATTTATAGAGGCTACAAATAAAACTATCAATACTAAATAAGCCCAATAAGAATGAATGAATTGTACAGTTGGATACATAAGAGTAAATTTTTAGTAAAGATAGGATTTTCTATAAAATTGTAGCGGCATTGTACTTCTAAGTTTAGAATTGAATATCCAGTTTTTCAATATTAACTAAAATCATATTTTTTAGTTTTTTGGCATTTTAATTGATAGTTATCTAAAATACCAGCCATTCTATTAAGTTTCTTATTATTTATTTACTAACTATTAATCTAATATCTTATGAAACCTAAGAAAAATGCCAAAGCCGATCTTCGGAAAAAATCCAACCTGTTTTTATCATTCGGACTCATTGTAGCCTTACTGGCCAGCTTATTATTAATAGAATGGAAAACCTACGACAAGGAGGAATTTACAAAAGAGCAGGTCTATTTAAATGATCTTGAAGAAGAAGTTATTCCCATTACCGAGTTAGCAAACACTCCGCCACCAAAAGCTCCGGTAATTCCAGATGAAATAGAGGTCATTGAAGATGATCCCGAAGCCAAAGAAGACGAAATTGAGTCTACAGAAGCAAACCTTGACGACATTGTAGAACCGGAGGAAATAATTGATCATAAACCCAATGAAGAAGTAGAAACAGTTCCTTTTACGTTAATTGAAGATGTACCAATATTTCCGGGTTGTGAAGCATTAGAAGATAATACCGCGAGAAAGAACTGCATGAGTGAAAAAATAACCACTTATGTAAATAAGAATTTCAATAAAGAGCTGGGAAGTGAATTAGGTCTTTCAGGAGTAAATCGTATCAATATTCTTTTTCAAATAAATACTGAAGGAGATATCGTAGATATACAGGCACGAGCGCCACATCCAAAACTGGAAGAAGAAGCCAAAAAGCTAATTGAAGCCCTACCAAAAATGCAACCCGGCAAACAACGCGGAAAGCCTGTTAATGTAAATTATGCCTTACCCATAATTTTCCAGGTTCAGGAATAAAAATCAACTTTCTACAACACCTATAAAATTCAATTTATGAAGTATAATTTACTATTTATTTTAAGCCTATTTCTCTGCAACACGATTTCGGCCCAGACAATAACCGGAACGGTAAGTAATGAAAATTCAACACCACTTCCCGGCGTTAACATTCTTAATAAGAGCACAAATTCCGGGACACAAACCGATTTCGACGGAAAATACAGCATTAAAGCTGAAAAAGGAGATCTTCTTACCTTCAGCTTTATTGGTTATAAAACCAAAGAGGTTAAGGTTAAAGATAAAAAGGTGATTAATGTCTCTTTAGAGCCTGACAATGTTTCTTTGAACGAAGAAGTAGTAGCGGTTTCAGAAACGATAAGAATTCGAGGAACTTCAAGTTTACAGACTGGCTATGGCTATAACAATAGAACTAACACAGAAGCTTATAAAGAAAGAAACGAGAATATTTTTAAAAGTGTTAAGACCGCACCACTTTCTACCTTTTCTATAGATGTAGACCGTGCTTCTTACAGCAATATTAGGAGGATGGTCAACAATGGGCAGGAAATCCCTAAAGGCGCCGTTAAAATAGAGGAAATGATAAATTATTTCAACTACAATTATGCCGGGCCTAAAGATGAACATCCCTTTGCCATACATACAGAGGTAGCAAAATCTCCCTGGAACCAACAAACAAAAATCGCGAAAATAACCTTACAGGGTAAAAACATTCCTACTGAAGATATCCCGGCATCTAATCTTACATTCCTATTAGATGTTTCAGGTTCTATGAATTCCCCTAACAAATTACCCTTACTAAAATCTTCTTTTAAAATTCTGGTGAACCAGTTACGGGAAGAAGATCGGGTAGCCATAGTAGTTTACGCGGGGGCTGCAGGGGTTGTTTTAGAATCTACACCCGGCAGTGAAAAAATAAAGATCCTGGAAGCGATTAATAACCTAAATGCAGGGGGCTCCACCGCCGGAGGTGAAGGCATACAACTAGCTTATAAAATTGCAAAAGAGAACTTTATTGAAGGCGGAAACAACAGGGTGATTCTCGCAACAGATGGTGATTTTAATATTGGCAGCAGCAGTGATAGCGCAATGAAAGAATTAATTGAAGAAAAAAGGGAAAGCGGTGTATTTCTAACCGCTTTAGGTTTTGGAATGGGAAATTACAAGGACTCAAAACTGGAAAGCCTTGCCCAGGCCGGGAATGGCAACCACGCTTATATAGATAGCATGCAGGAATCCAGACGAGTTCTGGGAACCGAGTTTGGAGGAACACTTCACACCATTGCCAAAGATGTGAAAATCCAGGTAGAATTCAATCCCGCAAAAATCCAGGCCTACCGATTAATTGGTTATGAAAATCGATTGCTGAATGCAGAAGATTTTAATGATGATGAAAAGGATGCCGGGGAACTTGGAAGCGGCCACACCGTTACAGCTCTTTATGAGCTAATTCCTGTAGGAGTTGAAAGTGTGTATTTAAAAGAAATAGACTCACTGAAGTATACTAACACCGAATTAAAAAATAATAGCGGTGAGTTATTTACGGTAAAATTTAGGTATAAGGATCCAGAGGGTGCAAAAAGCAAGCTCATTACCAAGACGGTAGCAGATACTGAAAAGGATTTTGAAGAAGCCAGCACCGATTTTAAGTTTGCTGCTGCTGTAGCACTTTATGGAATGAAATTAACCGATTCAGAATTTGTAAAAAATCATAATACTGGATTGATATTAGATCTTGCCGAAAAAGGTCGTGGAGAGGATAAGGAAGGTTACAGAGCGGAATTTACAAGACTTGTAAAAATTGAAGTAAATTAATAAACAGGTTTTTCAAACCACCTTTAAAAAAAAACCACCCCAAATTGGGGTGGTTTTTTTTTGAAAATTAATCTCTTTTATTTAGAAGTTAAAAGTAACTCCGGCATTCCAGGTTCTTCCGAATCCAAAATATACCCTGTTATTAACATTAATTCCCTGGTACGTTTCATCACCAGCACCCGCTAAAAGGTTGGTATCAGCTTCAGAAATGTACATTGTATCAAATACGTTATTTACATTAACTCTAAAATTCAGGTTATTGTTATTTTGCCCAATTGGCAATCTAAACGAAGCACCTGCATCAACCAATCCAAACGAAGGTAATTTTAAAGCTTCAAAATTCTCCTCACCTAAAGCATCAGTAGCATCAAAGTCAGCATAAAGATTATCTACATACCTGTAATTAGCATCTACTCTTAAACCTTCAATAATGGTATAATCTGCTCCAAGACTGGCAGTAAATTGTGCAGCATCTCCAACTTTTACACCATCTAAAGCTAAAGTTGCAGTTTGTGGATTTCCGTTTTCGTCTAAGATAGGGCTTTGATCATTATCAAAATATGCTGTTTCAACATCATCCTGATATTCCCAGTTACCAATAGACATCATCCCATTGTATCTTAATTTATCTGAAATTCTACCGGTAAAGTCTAATTCAAAACCAGTATGCACCTGGGTAATTCCATAAAGGTTTGCAGTTCCTCTAACTTCTTGCGGAGTTTCTGCATTAAATACAGCTCCTGTACTTTCAAATCTATCTGCCCATGAAGTTCTGTAAAGGTTCACGTTGGCACTAAAGAAACTGGATCTAAAGCCGTACCCAATCTCGGTACCAATTACCTGCTCGTTTTGAAGATCTGGGTTTAAATTATTTCCGAAGTTAATGAACACTGCATCAAAAAGAGGTTGCTTAGAATAGTAACCCGCGTTTGCATAGATGTTATGTCTTTCGTCAATATTCCAGTTTAAACCACCTTTAATATTTCCACCAATTATATTTTCCCAATCAGTTTCCTGGCTACCTTCAAGTTCTCCAAAATACTCAACTCTTTTAAAGCCCTGGTTAGAGATAGATCCCTGAACGAATGCTGAAATTACGTCGTTATTATATTCTAACTGTCCAAAAGTACCAGCCCATCTTACTAAACCATCGTTATAATAATCTATTTTTTCTTCGGCATCAATATCAGAGAATACCCAGAAGTTAGGATCTGCATCGTACGTTTGACGTTGTACAGGATTAGGGTCGTTATTAACGTTATCGGTTTGTAAATAAGCGTCACCTCCCATTAAATTATTAACTCTTCTATAGTGAATACCTTTGTAAGTTCTTAAATCAACACCTACATCTAAAGTAAGCTCATCTGTTAACTGGTTACTTATGTTAGATAACACCCCAAACCAGTTGTGAGAGTTTATAGAAGCTCTTCTTGTAATTCCATTAGCCGAAGATCTATCTCCATTACCCTGGTTAAGGTAAATACCATCGGTAAGTGTTCTCTGTCCTTCTGGGTTAGCGTCATTTCCAAAATCTGGAACGGCCTGCCCACTATTATAAGCAAAAATATCGTCTACTCTTATTAAACCGTTATCGGTTCTTGGAAGCGCAAATTGTCTTCTTCCATTTATAGTACCAATTTCTCCGGTTCCACCTCCACGTCCAAAAGAAGCGTAAGCTGAAGTAGAAAGTTTAGTGGCAGAATTAATATCGAAATCCCAGTTTAAAGACATAATTGGCTTGTGGTAGAAGTTTCTGGTAAAAGAAAACTCTTCTCCATTCCTATAACCCCAGTTTTCATTATATTTTATATTTGGATCTTCATCATCACTATATTGTTGATAAACATCAATCGAGCTACTTCTGCTACGTTGGTTGTGCCATTGTGGTGCACCAGTTACTGTAAACTGAAAATCATGCGTATCATTAGGTCTGTATCCAAAACCTAAATAATAGTTGTACCCCTGAAATTCGGTTCCGTCAACATAGCCATCTCCTTGAGTTTGACTTAATAATACAGTTGTTGAAAAACCACTTTCCATTAGACCCGTATTATAAGAAGCAACAGTTTTTAAGTAAGAATCATTACCCGTCATAGCTGTTACAAATCCACCTTCAGATCTATCTGCGGCTCTTGTTACCACGTTGATGGTTCCACCTACAGAAGATACCGCTAATTTAGAAGAACCTAATCCTCTTTGAACCTGAATAGCCGAAGCTACATCGCTTAAACCAGCCCAGTTACTCCAATAAACCGAACCATTTTCCATATCGTTAATTGGCACACCGTTAATCATCACCGCAGAGTTATTAGTGTCAAACCCTCTAATATTAATACGGGCATCTCCAAATCCACCTCCTTGTTTGGTGGCGTAGATAGAAGGCGTGTTGTTCAAAATTTCAGGAAATTCCTGCGAACCTAACTTCTCTTGAATTTCGGCAGCTCTAATGGTAGAAACAGCAACAGGAGTTTCACGATCTTTAGCTAAATCGGCAATACCGGTAATGACCACCTCGGCCAATGCATCGGCATCTGGACCTAAAGTAATCGTACCTAAATCCTGTGTAGCCCCACCAGTTATATTAAAGTTAATGGTCTGTCTTTCATAACCAATAAAGGTTACGCTTATTCTCCCCGAAGCAGCTTTTACATCTAAAGAGAAATTTCCATCAAAATCTGTAGTAGTACCATTGTTAGTACCAACTACCATAACGGTTGCACCCGGAAGGGGACCGTCCATTTCAGAATCAATCACCGTTCCGGTAAGAGTTCCCTGAGCAAAAATTGTAGCTGATGTTAGAAACAACGCTAATGCGAGTAATTTCCTCATTTTTGAATTTTAAGTTGTTTGTTTTTTGAGTTTAAAATCACTGCAAAAGAACTCAAATTATCGTCTGCTAAGTTTATCTGATTGTTAAGGTTTTTAACTTTAACTTTTATACAATAGAAACAACTTATCTCTTAACAACTTAAATATTAGTGAGATAAAAAATTAGAAATGATAGAGAATAAACCAATTTATGTTAAAAAAATTAAGATTAGTTAAAACAAAAAACCAGCCTATATAGGCTGGTTTTTAAGAATAAGAAATAAATTAAATTATTCCCAGGTATTTTCAGCTGCATCGCCACCCCAAATAAGGGTTACCAGGTATGGATTGTCTATAAAAGGATTACGGTTACCCTGAGCTCCTTCTATAACATTATTTCTTTGTATTTCAAAAGCCGAAACCGGGTCTTCCCTGTTCCATTTAAGGAAAAGTTCCAGGTTTCCAACTTTACTAATATCTTCATTGTAACGCACATTTAAATAAAGAATCATACGTGCTACATCTCCTTTCCATTCATCACCCGGGAAGAAAGCAGTATCATCTACAGATTTGTAATCTCCACTACCTTCTGTATATGGATTATTTGAACGTAATTCGTTAACATCTGCATCTGCAGCTCTTAAATGATGTAGATCTGTACGAGCTATCTCACTAACCAAAAGTGATTGTGGAAAAACGTGTTCTGTATTAAAAGTTTGGGGAGAGTATGAGTTATTTCCTGAAGAATATTCTTCCCAATACCTACTTTCACCAGAATAAATTAGAATTACATTATCCTCATTTTCCAAATCTTCATCGGCATTATAGAGATAATCGTGACGCTGACCATAAGAAAGAATGGTAGTATGCATTTTATCTGTAAGATCTGAAATTACCTTATAATTAAGATCTTCGTTTTGAGAAATCGCAAGACCATCATAATAATCTTCCAGTTCTGAAGGTATATTGAAACTAACAGGGTCTACAAGGGTTAGGGTTACTGTAGCGGTAGAACAGGTTGCCTCTTCGTCGTCATCGCAAAGTGTATAGGTAAAAGTATCTTCACCAAGGTATCCAACTTCAGGAATATAAGATATACTTCCGTCATCATTTAAAGTTAACGCTCCGCGAGTTTCTGTATCGTCTATAGAAGTGATTTCGGCATCATCTATAACCTCATCATTATTTAGTAAACTATTAATAGTAAATTCTGAAGTATTCATATCAATTACTACAGTATCATTTGTAGCAACAGGTGAACCTTCATCTATCACATTAATGGTAACGGTAGCTGTAGAACACTCGGCTTCCTCATCATTATCGCAAATAGTATAAGTAAAAGTATCATCTCCTGAGAAACCTTCAGCAGGAGTATAAGTTATACTGCCATCATCTTCTAAGACTACTGTACCAGCGGTATCGTCACTGTTAACAGAACTTAATTCGGCATTATCTATCAAATTATCGTTAGATAAATGATTGTTAATGCGAAGTTCACTTCCTTCATTGGTCTCATAGGAATCATCTTCGGCAACAGGAGAACCGGCATCTCCAACAGCAATAGTAACTACTGCCGAAGCACAACGATCCTGGCTTCCAGGCACACACAAATCATAGGAAAAACTGTCTTCTCCCTGAAAATCTTCTGGTGGGAAATATGAAAAGGTTCCGTCACGATTATCTACAACCTCACCACCTTCGGTAGTTTCAGAATCAAAATCACTGATTCGGGATAGATCTACAATTTCATCATTTTCAAGCAAAAAATCTTTTGCTATTTTTAATTCTTCATTTTCTGAAGTTGACACCGCATCGGCTGTCGCAACAGGATTTTTAGTTTCCGGATTTACTACCGGGCTAACATCGTCGTCACTACTACATCCTGCAAAAAAGAGGATCGTTGAAGCTAAAAAAAGAAACTTTTTCATTTAAAAATTTTAAAAAATTGAAATTTGATAATTATTCTATAAACAAAAACCTCTTACCGGCATTGACCGATAAGAGGTTTATACTTTTATGAAATCTGAAATTTACTCTTCATTATTAAGAACCCAGGTTCCAGATTCATCCTTAATTAAGCTTAAAGATTCAGTAGTATTTGTACCGTTATAGATATCGAAAGTTAACACATACTGCTGACCTACTTCTGCATTTGGCGCAATTTCGTTAAGCAGGGCCTGCATAGCTTCCAATAACATTTCATCACTCCAGTAAGCCGAGTTACCTTCTCTTCTATCAAAGTTAGAGTAATTCTCCATACTTTCTACCGGATTTCCGTAATCGTCTTCTAAAGCAGAAGCTATAATTCCATAGTCAGCCCCGCTAAGAGAATATCTAATTGTATTGTCTGGAACCCATTGTGTACCATCATTTCCAAACTGAAGGCTACTTTCTACTACACTTGGAATATAATTAAACTCACCATCTTCAAAAACGAAATTAGCATATTCCCTAGTAGTTTCGCCAGAATAAAAATCGTAACCAAGGGCTACAAAATCACCATCCTGAGCATAAGGAAATCGGTTTTCTAAGAAAATAGCCAGTTTATAAATAGCTTCATCCTCATCGTCAAAGTTTGGATAACTCTGCCCCATTTCGGTATAATCTTCCTCTTCCAGTATAAGCGGAGTATTCCAACTATTGTTAGTAAAAGCAAATACTTTTGTTTCTTCAATAGTAGATACTGCAGCACTTTCATCTATTACATAAGTGCCATCTTGTAAAATAACAGCCTGTAATTTGGTAGAAACACCGCCGCTATATACATCATAGCTTATTTCAAACTTATCTCCATCTACTGCATCAGGAAAATTCTCTTTTAAAACAATATTAAAAGCTTCCAAGATCATATCCATGCTCCAGTAATTCTCACTGTCTTCATCAATTGCAAAACTGTGGTACTGTGCAGCATTCCCTGCAGGTTCAGGATAGGCTTCAGCTAATTCTGCACCAGCCAGGTCATAATCATCGGTTGTTAATTCATAAGGAGTTCCTCCTACAGCTACATAGGCATTCCCATTGAACTGAACCGTCATACTCTCGGTCCCTGCACTTCCATTATATATATCGTAGGATACGTTATATTTCTGACCTTCTACGCCGTCTATATTTTCTAAAAGCACCTCATTAATCGCTTCAAGGATCATCTCGTTACTCCAGTAAGCATCATTGGTTTCTCTTCTTTCAAAGTTTCCATACTCCCCTGCGCTTGATGCTGGATCAGGATATTCATCTTCAAACTCCTCCCCAATTAAACTGAAATCTGCATCATTAAGCATATAAGCCTCTTCATCTGCAAGAGTGTTATAAGTTAATTCTACATAATCTCCCTGTTCTGCCTGTGGAAATTGAAATTGAAGGAAGTCTACAATATCTCCCATTCCCGAAAAATAATTTTCAGTTAATCCAACAGCTTCATAATCTGTTGCTGTAACCACATATTCTTCTACCCTAATTGGATCATAAACGTTAAAAGTTACATTTACTGAAGAATTTTTTCCCAAAGCAGGATAAAGATCTGATAATAGTGCAGGAATTAATTCGCGTGCATCGTCTTCAGAATCAAAGCTAGTAAAACTTAAACCAAGATTATCGGTATAGTCTTCTTCTTGCAGGGTATAGTCCATAGACCCCTCAACATTGCTGATTTTCTCATCAATGTCATTATGGATGTCTTCCATAGGCTCGCAACCCGTGATGGCGATCCCTATGAAAAGCATTAAAAGGTAAAAAGTATTTTTCATCTCTATGTTTTTAAAAATTTATTTTCATTCCTACAGTATATGTACGACCAAACCCGTACCATACCGATGCAGTTTCTGCATTAGAGTTAGAGCCATCAAAACCAAAACTTACATACTCGGTATCCAGTATGTTATTTACGTTACCGTTTAACGTAGCTTCAAAACCTCCAAACTCAAATTTATGAGTAAGGCCAGCATCTAACAGTCCGTAGGATGGAATTTCCCAGGGCTCATAATCATCTCCTGAGCTCACGCCAAGGATATCGAATTGAGTATACAACTTATCTACATAATTCCAATTAGCACGAATAATCGTTCCGGGAAGTACTTCATAGTCTCCACCAAGTGCAAAGGTATTTTGTGCACTACCTCCTACAGGAATATCTTTAAGATAAAGATCTATTCCTTCTTCAAGAATTGGGTTTTGTTCTTCATCAAAGATCATTACATCCTGCACGTTACTATCCCATTTCCAGTCTCCAATAGAAGCCATACCGTTAATAGTAAGATTGTCTATAGGTTTGAAACTAAAATCGAATTCAATACCCTGGTGCAAAGCATTTACCCCAAGAATATTAGCCGTATAATTCTCACCCGATTCAGTATCGAAAATAGTTTGCGTGAAAGGTTTATCCTGCCAACTCGTTCTATAAATATTTAAGTTAGCTCTAAATTTTGAGCTTCTAATCCCATACCCAATTTCGGTACTGAATATCTTTTGATTTTCCGCTTCATCATTCACATCATTAACAAAGTTTAGAAAAACCTGGTCAAAGAAAGGCGCTCTTTCAAAGTAACCAATATTTGCAAAAACATTGTGTGTTTCGTTTAAGTTATAGTTCGCACCACCTTTTATACTTGGGGCAAAAAAGCTTACCCAATCTGTTTCCTGAAGGTTATCAGAATCAAGGTAATTGAAATAATCAATTCTTTTATATGAAGTATTTGAAGCAGCACCCGAGATAAATGCAGAAAGATCGTCTTTAGAGTACTCTGCCTGAAGGAATCCACCTTCCCAATGTACCAAGCCATCATTATGATAGTTAATTTTATCTCCTACCTGTGCAACATTTACCGGGTTGTTCGCATTACTATCGTCTAACCAGTAAGTACCACCCAGAAGATTCTTTACTTCCTGGAAATGTTCTCCTTTATAATACCTAAGATCTATACCGGCTAATAAATCTATATCTTCAGTAATTTCTGTAGTTAAGGTAGAAAGTGCACCATACCAGTTATGGTCGTTTCTTGAGTTATACAGAATAGTTTCAGAACCAAGCGCGCCGTTTGCCACGTTTTCATCTACTACTAAATCTAAATTAAAAGGCTGTAGATATCCATTTCTATATGGAGAATCAATACTTCTTAGGTTAGCAGCACCATCGTAGCCACCGCCACCACCTGTACCGAAAGATGCGTACAAAGCTGTAGATAATTCAGTTTTATCTGAAATATCCCAGTAGTGGTTTAAAGACATTTGAGGCTTGTGGTAAAAGTTATCCTGTACGTGAGTAACCTCACCGTTTAAATAACCCCAATCACCATTAAACTTTCTTCCTCTTTCACTCTGGCGAAAAGTTTCAATTAAATGAGAAGTTTCTCTTTGCCCGTGTTCTTGCGGTGCTCCAAAAGCTGTAAAAGACAATTCATGATCTTCATTAAATTTCTTTGCAAGGTTTACAAAATAAGAGTAACCTTCAAACTCAGTTCCATCTACGTACCCGTTACCAGTAGTTTTAGATAAAGAAACTGTAGCAGCAAAACCATTATCTAACAAACCTGTAGAAACTGTTCCGCCATATTTTTGATAACCGTCATTACCAGTTGTTGCAAAAATACTCCCACCTTCTTCGGCATCAGTAGATTTTGTAACAATGTTTATAGTTCCTCCAATAGAAGGTACAGCTACTTTAGAAGCTCCAAGACCTCTTTGCACCTGCATAGTTTGAGTAACATCTGAAAGTCCTGCCCAGTTACTCCAGTAAACATTACCGTTTTCCATGTCGTTTACCGGAACACCGTTAATCATTACCGCAACGTTTTCAGAATCAAAACCTCTTAATCTAAGTTCTGCATCTCCAAATCCACCACCTTGTTTGTGAACAAAAATACCGGGTGTAGATTGTAAGATCTCAGGGAATTCTTTGTTACTTAATTTTAATTCAATTTCTTCTGCTTTAATAGTAGAAACCGCAACCGGTGTTTTTCTATCTATCGCCAGAGAAAAACTTGTTATTACAATTTCTTCTAAAGCACCTGCATCAGCATTAAGGACTATTTCACCTAAATTCTGCGTACCATTGGTAAGGTTAAAATCTAAAGTTTTTGTAGTGTACCCAACGAAGCTAACTTTTACTTTTCCTGAATTTGAATCTACATTCAAAGAAAAATTCCCATCAAAGTCGGTGGTAGTTCCATTGTTTGTTCCCTCTACCATTACGGTTGCACCGGGCAGGGGACCATCCATTTCAGAATCGATTACCGTTCCGGTAAGCGTTCCTTGAGCAAAAATTGTGGCCGAAGTTAAAAACAAGGCCAGGAGTAATAATTTCCTCATGCTTAAAATTTGTTTGTTTTGAGTTTAAATTTCGATGCAAAAAAAGCTAAATACTCACAGGCCAGTATCACTGGAATGTTAAGAAATTAACTTTAACATCTGTTCCGCCGCAAAACTAAAACAAAATTTTAACTAATTGATTTGTTGAGGCCTATTGATCTCAACATTTTGTTAACAAAATTAGAATTATTACTTTAAAAAGAAGGTTAATAGATTTTTAGTAGAAGAATCATGAGAATCTGGAGATTTGCTTTCGATTTCCGCAAGAATTTTACTTGCAAGTTGCTTTCCTAATTCCACACCCCACTGGTCATAGCTAAAAATATTCCAAATTACACCCTGCACAAAGATCTTATGCTCGTACATCGCGATAAGTTTTCCTAAACTTTCAGGAGTAAGTTTATCTATAAGCAATGTGTTGGTTGGTTTATTCCCATCAAATTCTTTAAATGGTAATAACTTTTCTACCGCATCTTTAGATAATCCCTGGGCCTCGAGTTCGTGTTTTACTTCGGCTTTAGATTTTCCCTGAAGCAAGGCCTCGGTTTGTGCAAAGAAATTCGCCATCAATTTATTATGATGATCTTCATTTTGGTGCAGGGATTTTTTAAATCCTATAAAATCTGCAGGAATCAGTTTGGTGCCCTGGTGAATTAATTGAAAGAAAGCATGTTGGGAGTTGGTTCCTGGCTCACCCCAAATTAGAGTGCCCGTTTGGTAATCAACTTTTTTACCGTTTCTGTCTACACTTTTTCCATTACTCTCCATAATTGCCTGCTGCAAATATGCGGGAAGCCTGTGTAAATATTGCGTATATGGAATTACCGCTTCACTTTCTGCTTTATAAAAATTGTTGTACCAAATGCTTAGCAATGCCAATTGTACAGGAATATTTTCTTTAAAATCTGAAGTTTTAAAATGTTGGTCCATCTTATGGGCTCCATTCAATAAAGCTTCAAAGTTGTTATAACCTACTGCCAGGCTTATAGAAAGTCCAACCGCACTCCATAAAGAAAAACGACCGCCAACCCAATCCCACATAGGAAATACATTTTCTATAGCGATACCAAATTCTTCAACATTTTTTAAATTGCTGGAAACTGCCGCAAAATGTTCTGCAACTGCTTCCTGGGGAGCAGTTTTTCTAAACCAATTTCTAATTGTGGTAGCATTAGACAGGGTTTCCTGGGTAGTAAAGGTTTTTGAAACTACCAGAAATAAAGTAGTTTCAGGATTTAAATTTTTTAAGATTTCGTTTACGTGATCCCCATCTACATTAGAAACATAATGAACTTTAAGATGGTTTTGATAATACTGTAGCGATTCTGTGATCATCACCGGACCAAGGTCTGAACCTCCAATCCCAATATTTACAACATCGGTAAATGCTTTCCCGGTAAACCCTTTTTTCTCTCCGCTAATAATTTTTTCAGAAAATTTCCTGATCTTTTCTTTTACTTCCTGCACTTCAGGCACTACGTTTTCACCATCCAGGGTAATTTCAGACCCAGCAGGAGCTCTTAATGCCGTGTGTAAGACTGCGCGATTTTCGGTTTTGTTAATCGCATCTCCATTAAAATAAGAGTCTATTGCCGATTGCAGATCACATTCTTCAGCCAGTTCAAGAAGTAAATCACGAGTTTCTTTAGTTATTCGGTTTTTGCTGTAATCCAGGTAGAAATCCTCCCAGGCAATGGTAAATGCAGAAGCCCTTTCAGGATCTTTTTCAAATAGCTCTTTTAACTGCAGTTGTTGCACTTCGTTAAAATGCTTTTCTAATTTTTTCCAGGCTGTTGTTTGGGTTGGATTTATATTTTTCATTTAAATTTTTCTTTTCCTGGCCTTGGCCTAAAACTTTTAATTTTTATTTAAAATGAGTGATTTAAGATTGAACCAATCTTTTCACTCTAATATTAAGGGTGTTCCTATTGGAACCTATTTTTTATATTCTTTATAAGGAATTTTATCCAGCGAAGTTTTTAAATCTTCTATGGCGGCAAAATACTGTTCCTTATGCTCGGGTTCTATATGTTTTGCAGTGGGTAAATTTTGGCGATAAGGATCTACCTGTTTCCCGTGAACCCAGAAGCGATAGCACACATGCGGACCTGTAGCAAGACCGGTACTCCCCACATAACCAATAACATCGCCTTGTTTTACTCTTTGGCCACTACGCACATTTCGTTTACTCATATGTAAATACTGCGTGGTATACTTATCGTTATGCCTCACTTTTACATAATTCCCGTTTCCTGAAGTATAACTGGAAGCGATTACCGTTCCATCGGCAGTGCTTACAATTGGCGTTCCATGGGCAGCAGCATAATCTGTTCCCAGGTGCGCTTTCCATCGTTTTTGAACCGGGTGAAATCTTCTTTTGGTATACCTGGAAGAAATTCGGCTATAATTTAATGGTGCTTTTAAAAAAAAACTTTGCAGTGCCTTTGCTTCCTCATCGTAAAAACTGGGTTGCCCGGTTAGTGAATCGGTTTCGTATTCAAAAGCATAAAAAGGTTTATCGCCGTGTTTAAAAACAGCGGCTTCCACATTTTCAATACCCACAAAAATGGTATCATCAATATATTTTTCAGAATAAATCATTTTAAACTGATCGCCTTTCTGAAGTTTAAAAAAATCGATACTCCATTGGTAAATATCTGAAAGTTCATAAACCAATAGATTGCTTAAACCCTGCGCCTGGACGGCTTCTGAAAGGGAAGATGTAATTACTCCAGACACTTCTCTTCTCTTTACACTTACCGGCTTCTTTTTTCGCTCTACACTAATGCTATCACCAATTCCCAACACAGTATAATTAACCCTGTCATGTTGATAAATGAAAAATTGTGGGGTATTAGCAGAATCTTTGGCTTTAAGAATTTTATATTTTTTCCCGGCGGTTATTCTAGCGGAATTAAAGGTGTCTTTTACTTTTTCTGAAATCTGGTAAATCCTGCCGCGATCTACCCCGTGTTGATCTAGAATATAACCAAAGTTATCTCCAGACTGTACAGTGCCATTTACAACTTCGAAATTATCCAGGATAAACCCGAATTCTTTCTCAACAGGTTTAGGCACTTTCTTTTCTACCTTTTCTTCATTAAGGGCGGTTTCTTTAGCGTCATCTTCACAGGCTGTGAAAGCCAACATCAATACCAGTAGGAAACTTATTTTCTTCAATTTTTTAGCAATTTTCTTTCTGTGTGTTAAACATATGGTTTACCCATTCTTTGCCCCAATCTTCTAATTCTTCTTCACTCCATAAATAAGGAAAAAAACTAACTCTCTGAAATCCCGAGGGCAAAAATTCTTTCCAATTTGTGCCTCCCGTAGCAGCAATAGTTTCTTTATCCTTATTTAAATATCTGTAAGCAGCACCCATATGCATAAGGGGCCAATTTATATTTACATTGGCGTCAAAATTACGTAATGCTTCTTTTAATCCCTTATTATTTTTAACCGAATCTGGAAGTTGTTGATATTTATGGTAAAGGGTTCTCCCCTTAAATTCTGAAGCTATTCTAAGAAAACGCGCCGTATAGCGTTTCTCAAACTGTTTTAAGGTTAAAGTTTTCTCCCCTGTTTTTAAATCGATACCACCTTTTTTCCAGTAAATATTTTCGTACAAATCTTCTAAACTACTTTGTTCAGAAAATTTCTCTCTTATTTTAAATGAAACCAAATTCTCTAAAGGAGTAGAATAAAGCTCTATCATTCTAAACTGTGCAGATTGAAATCCACTGGCAGGTAACAAAGACATTCTGAATTTAAGAAACTGCTCTCTCTCCATTCCTTTAATCATCACATCAAAAGAATCGGTTAGAATCCTGAAATAACGATTTAAACGATTGTATTTTTCAATTAAAAAGTTAGCATCAGGAGCTTCAGCCTCAATTATTTGCTTCTGCTCATGGATAATGAGTTTAAAATAAAGTTCGGTAATTTGATGGTAAGAAATAAAGATTTTTTCGTCTGGAAAATGAGTTAAGGTTTTTTGCAGACTCAATAAAGTGTCTATACTTAAATAATCCCAATACGTAAGGTACCTATCATATAAAAGTCCATCTAAATAGGAAGCCAAATCCTGACCTGAATTTTTAAACTTTTCCTCTAATGCAAAAATACGTTCTGCAATTTCCGGCTTTATTTCCATGTATTATTCCATAATTATTTTAAACGGATGCTTTAGGCCTTTATATTCATCTAAATCGGCATCTAAAGATCCAACTGCAAGATTTGCTTCAATTTTAATAGGCAGTTTATTAGCATCGTCACTAACCCAAAAAGTAAGACTTTCTTTTTCTTTAAAAACCCTGCCGGCCATAACATACGGCCTGAATTTTAAAGTAGCCACCTTACCAAACTTGGTTTTTATAACCTCCCGGCCTAAAAATTTTAGTTTAAAATCCATGTTCTCATCATCTATAAATAGATTGAGGCGCATTTCATCTCCAGGGCGAAGTTCGTCGTTTTTAATATTGTTGCGAATATAATAAAATGCCGATAACATATCGTGAACATTCGGCTTGGTCGTATAGGTATGATTTTCGTTGTGTTTTTTATTAAAAACGTATGCTTTATTATCGCTATGATCAAAGTCTATTTCCAGGTCTTTGGTATAACCACCTTCATCTATTTTTCTAATAAATTTATAAGGTTTCCCGTCTTGTTTATCTATATAAGTTTGATAGTTATCATCTACCTTAAAAAACCAGTGTAGTAATCCGGTAGATTTCCCTTTCCCTTCAATATGATAAACGGGTTTGCCTTTTATATTGGTTTCATCTACCTCTAAAGTGGCGAAACTTGCATTAAAAGGGCCATAATGTATGCGGAATTTAAACCATTCGCCCGCGCCAAATGCCTTTTGAGATTGAGCCTGAAGTGCGAAGCCGGTTAAAAGTAGAAGGAATATTGTAAATATACTTTTTTTCATACCAAATTTTTAAATACTGATTTACAGAGTGCTTGGGCTATGGATATTTACAATTTCTATTCCAAATGTATTAAAACAAAAAACCCCATCAAATTAATGACGGGGTTTTTGTCTTATTAACCAACTAAAACTTAAATTATGAAAAATTAAATACATTATTGGTAACCACTCCAAAAATGCGAGCGCAAAAGTCCGTATTTAATAGAGTTATAGCAACCATAAAATTGAGTTTAACACAAAATTTTTCAGTAATTTAATTTTTTAACTATAAACTTTAGTTAATTAAGTTATTTTAGAATTTATTGCAAGGTTCCTCGCAAATCCTGCTCTCTCTCAATAGCTTCAAAAAGTGCTTTAAAGTTTCCTTTTCCAAAAGATTGGGCACCTTTTCGCTGAATTATCTCGAAAAACATTGTTGGACGGTCTAAAACCGGTTTGGTAAATATCTGTAAAAGGTAACCTTCATCGTCACGATCTACCAATACCCCAAGTTCTTTTAAGGGTTCTAGATCTTCATCTATTTTCCCCACTCTATCTAATAGAGTGTCATAATAAGTCTCGGGAACATACAGGAATTCTACGCCGCGATCTCTAAGTTGAGTTACGGTTTCAATAATATTATCTGTAGCCAGCGCAATATGCTGCACTCCTGCACCATTATAAAAATCTATATATTCTTCTATCTGAGATTTTTTCTTTCCTTCTGCAGGTTCGTTAATTGGGAATTTAATCCTACCATTCCCGTTACTCATTACCTTACTCATTAGAGCCGTATAATCTGTAGAAATATCTTTATCATCAAAGGATACCATTTGTGCAAAGCCCATTACTTTAGCATAGAAATCTACCCATTTGTTCATCTCGTTCCAGCCTACATTTCCCACCATATGGTCTATGTATTTTAGGCCTGTATCTTCTGCCTGCACTTTTGTAGCATAGGTTTTATAACCGGGAAGAAATGGACCTTCGTAATCTTTTCGTTCTACGAACAGGTGAATAGTTTCTCCATAAGTATGAATTCCTGAAATCACAGCTTTCCCGTGTTCGTCTTCCATTTCATAAGGTGCCACATAAGATTTAGCACCTCTTTTAGTGGTTTCTTCATAACTTTTCCTGGCATCGTCTACCCAAAGTGCCACCATTTTCACACCATCTCCGTGCTTATTAATGTGGGCATTAATATCACCTTCTGGCTGAAGCGGGGAAGTAAGTACAATTCTTATCTTTCCCTGTTGAAGCACATAAGAAACGCTGTCTTTTCTACCTGTTTCCAAACCAGAATAAGCCACAGGCTGAAAACCCCAGGCATGTTGGTAGTAATAAGCTGCCTGCTTGGCGTTACCTACATAAAGTTCAACAAAATCGGTTCCCAGGATAGGAAGAAAATCTTCAGCATCCTGCATTACCTTTTCTAATTTAAGTGATGTATTATCAGTACTCATTTTTATATTTTTTATTGCTAATATTTTTAATTATAAATCTTAATGATTTTCATCCAACCAGGATTTATGGTAGGTTTCATCGGCAATTTCCATTGCATCTTCGGTAAGCATTAAGGGCTTAAAAGTATCTACCATAACCGCTAATTCCTCGGTTTCTACCTGGCCAATGCTTCGTTCTACGGCTCCCGGGTGCGGCCCGTGCGGAATTCCCGCCGGGTGCAACGAAATATGGCCGGCTTCAATATCGTTTCTACTCATAAAATCACCATCTACGTAATATAACACCTCATCGCTATCTATATTACTGTGGCTATATGGCGCCGGAATACTTTCTGGATGATAATCGTATTTACGCGGACAAAAACTGCACACCACAAAAGCATCGGTCTCAAAAGTTTGATGCACCGGTGGCGGTTGGTGAATTCTGCCCGTTATAGGTTCAAAATCGTGAATTGAAAAAGCATACGGATAGTTATAACCATCGTAACCTACTACATCAAAAGGATGCGTAGCGTAAACCATATCGAATATTTCTCCCTGCTTTTTAATTTTAATTAAAAAATCTCCTTTTTCGTCATTGGTTTCTAATTCGTGCGGTTGCCTAAGATCGCGCTCGCAAAATGGCGAATGTTCTAGCAATTGCCCAAACCAGTTTCTGTAGCGTTTAGGCGTATAAATTGGCCTTCTTGATTCTACAATAAATAAGCGATTGTCTTCATCGTCAAAATCAATTTTATAAATAGTTCCTCGCGGAATTAATAAATAATCGCCGTACTTAAAATCAAGATTTCCAAGATGTGTTCTTAACTTACCACTTCCTTTATGAATAAAAAGCAATTCATCTGAATCTGAATTCTTATAGAAATAATCATCTGTAGAACCTTGTGGAGAAGCCAGGGTGATATCTACATCACTATTGGTTAGAACCACTTTTCGACTTTCAAGATAATCGGGATTTGGTTTTACCTGAAAACCTTTAAAACGATAAGATTTTATATTGTTTTCTGAAGCAATTTTTGGTTTCACACTATAACTTCCTTTAACCTCTTTCACCTGCGTTGGCCGGTGTTCGTGATAGAGATTAGAAGACATCCCGTCAAAACCAATAGTTCCAAAAAGCTGTTCGTAATAAAGGCTGCCATCTGGTTTTTTAAAAACCGTATGGCGTTTATGAGGAATTTTACCGAGTTTATGATAAAAAGGCATAATCTGATATTTTTAATTCAACCCCCAATTTCTAAAAGAATATTGAGAATTTGTTATTTTTTTCAGTGTTATTTTACTTTAAAACAAATATCGGGAATTTTTAAGGAAACATTCTTAAAACATCTCTAAAAACCTGTAGCAAAAAAGCAAACTTTAGAAGATAAATTAGCATCAGAAAATGTAGGCGATTATTTGAAAAATAGAATTTGTTCTGAATATCCTAAAACCAAAAACCAAGGCTAAAAAACCATTGGCTGGATTTAATTTCGGGAGAATAGGTATATTTTACCTCCAACGGACCTATAAAAGTATCTATACCATAACCAAGGGCATAGCCGGTAAAATCTGGCATGGTAAACCAATCTCCAGAAGAATATAATTTATTGCCCACATTGGCAATATTTGCACTTGCAATCACATGATTTTTTCTGAAAATTTCATAATCAAATTCCACGAGTCCTTTTATATAACTATCTCCCGAAAGACTAATAAAATCGTAGCCGTAAAATGGAACAAAATTATTGATTAGGTTATTTCCATATCCTCCCAAAAAGAAATCCAACGTATTTACACCGTCGTTTCCTATTTTAAATCCAGCTTCAGTTACAATTCGGGTAGAAAATCTATTGATGGGAGAAAAAGCATAGCCCAAAGTTCCTTTTGCGATAGAAAATTCAGAAAAATCATTATTAAAATCTGAAGAAAACAAGTAAAGATGAAAATTCCCATCAAAATAAACGCCGCGGGATGGAAAGTATTTGTTATCGTAAGAATCGTATTTTAAATATCCAAAAGCACTGTAATAATGGCTATTTTCAAAAAGGCGGGTATCGCTTATTTCAGGATTGGGATTATTTAAAGTTTCAGAAGCAATTTTTAAAAATTTATGTTCGGCTCCCAGTCCGAAGGAAAAAACCTGCTTAAATAAAGTTTCCGCATAAAATTGGTTGGTAAAATCGCGGTAATCTATATCTATCCTGTTTACCCCAATATCCTGCAATTCGGCATTTTCACTGGCAAAATCAAAAGAAACCGGATAATCAAAATTATTATATCGCGATTTAACACCAATACTCCAGTAAAAACCTTTGTCTATATAATAGTCAAAATTATACCTAAATTGATCTCCCACCACTACATCCAAAGAAGTTACATCGTTAGTAAACAACAAACTTTTATGGGTAAAATTAATAAGGGCACCAATTTGGTAAAGTTCGTCATAATGTACTCCCAATCTTAGCAAGCTCTTATTTTTACTTTCTTCTATTTGCAGGCTTAAAGTGTAAAGTTGGTCGTCGTTATTAGGAATTAACCTATAATTAATTCGGTTAAAATTCCCGGTAGCAGATAGGTTATTTATCCCTTCGTTGAGTTCTTTAAAGGTGAAATCTGTAAAGTAATTCAATCTTAATTTTCCCAGAATATAAGACCGCGGATAATTATTATTACCCTCTAACGTAAGCGTACTTATTTGCAAAGTATCCATCTCTGGAATTACAATATTGCGCGGACCCGTGCTTTGGCGTGCAGCCAGCTTTTCCAGATCATCTTTTCTTTTTAGCGAAGCCACCCTTCCCGAATCTATAATTGCCCCTCCTTTCTCAAAAGACAACACTGAAAATGGACTAATATCTGGTTTGATATAAATATCGGTTTTAGGAATTTTTTCCTTCATATCACTAATTGTCCGGAAATTGCTTATTTGAGCAAGAATATCAAAAACGTTGCGCAAATCGTCTTTATTTACCAGGCTATCCTGCACATCTACACCAATAATTACTTCAGCACCCCTTTTTCTAAGTTCTTCTACGGGATAATTATTGGCTACCCCTCCATCGGTAAGTAATCTTCCATTTAAACTTACAGGACTAAAAATAGAAGGGATTGCGCCACTGGCAGAAACCGCCTGCGCAAAAGAACCTTCGTCTAATATCACTTCTTCCCCGGTTTCCACATCGGCAGCAACACAAAAAAACGGAATAGGTAATTCTTCAAAATCATTTACATTTCCCAAATGCATGGTAAGCTGGGACATTAAATTATAGATATTTTGCCCTCTGGAAAGTCCTGCGGGAAAACCTATTTTAAAATCATCAAAAGGCAGGCTAATAGCATATTTTTCGGCATCTTCCTTTTCATAAAAAGATTTTGCGCTACGCGGAATATTATCCTGAATTAAAATATTAAAATTAGTCTCGTGAAAAATTGAATCTAACTCGTGTGCCGTATAACCTGAAGCATACAAACCGCCAATAATTGCGCCCATACTGCTGCCCCCAATATAATCTATTCTAATTCCGGCTTCTTCAATCACTTTTAGCGCACCAATGTGGGCAAGGCCTTTAGCACCACCACCACTTAAAACAAGTCCAACTTTTAAATCTTCCTGCTCCTGGGAAATTCCCGGAAGCATTACAAACAGAAAAAGTAAAAGCAGTAGTTTTTTCATTTGTAATTTATATTGCGCAAAATGCTGTTTTATTTTTTTTCTTGATAATGATTGAAAATTATTCCCGCTTTAGAAACTCCAACAACCTCGGCGAGTTCTTTTTCTGAAGCTTCTTTTATTCGTTTTACCGATCTAAATTGTTTTAATAATTCTACCACGGTTTTTTCTCCAATGCCGGTAATCTCTTCCAACTCTGTATTTAACGCAGTTTTACTCCTTTTGTTACGATGAAAAGTAATTCCAAACCTATGCGCCTCATTCCTAAGCTGCTGAATAATTTTTAAAGTTTCAGATTTTTTATCTAAATAAAGAGGAATGGTATCTCCCGGATAAAAAATCTCTTCCAGGCGTTTTGCAATTCCTATAATGGCTATTTTTCCTCGTAAATCCAAAGCTTCCAATGCTTTTACTCCTGAAGAAAGCTGGCCTTTTCCCCCATCTACAATTATAAGTTGCGGCAACTCTTCACCCTCATTAAGCAAACGTTTGTAACGCCTAAAAACCACCTCTTCCATAGAAGCGAAATCATCTGGCCCTTCCACGGTTTTGATATTAAATTTACGATAATCTTTTTTGCTGGGTTTGCCGTTTTTAAAAACCACACAAGCAGCTACGGGATTTGTTCCCTGAATATTAGAATTATCAAAACACTCTATATATCTTGGTTCTACATTTAACCGCAGATCTTCTTTCATTTGCGCCATTATACGCTTCACGTGCCGGTCTGGATCTACAATTTTCATTTGCTTAAAACGTTCCTGGCGGTAATATTTGGCATTTCTAAGCGATAAATCTACAATCTTCTTTTTATCGCCCAGTTTGGGAATAGTTACCTTCACTTCTTCCCCGGCATCAACCTTAAAAGGCACATAAATTTCTTTAGAGTTTGAGCTGAAGCGCTGCCGAATTTCGGTAATTGCTAATTCTAATAATTCTTCATCGGTTTCATCCAGCTTTTTCTTCATTTCTATGGTATGCGACCTGATAATTGCGCCGTGGGAAAGCTGGAGAAAATTTACATATCCATAGCCTTCATCTGAAACTATAGAAAACACATCTACATTGGTAATTTTCGGATTAACCACTGTAGATTTAGACTGGTAATTTTCCAGTACATCAATCTTATTTTTTATTCGTTGTGCATCTTCAAACTCCATTTTCTCAGCGTGCAACTTCATCTGCTCTCTAAATTGCTGTAAAGAATCTTTAAAATTTCCTTTTACAATTTGCCGAATCGCTTCAATATTACTGTTGTATTCTGCTTCAGGCTGTTTCGCTTCACAAGGGCCTTTGCAATTCCCTAAATGATATTCCAGGCAAACTTTGTATTTCCCATTCCTTATTTTTTCTTCTGAAAGATCATAATTACAGGTTCTAAGCTTGTAAAGCCCTTTGATTAGATCAAGCAGCGTATTAACCGTTTTAAAACTTGTAAAAGGCCCATAATATTCGCTACCGTCTTTTATTAATTTTCGGGTAGGAAAAACTCTTGGAAAACGCTCATTTTTGATGCAAATCCAGGGATAGGTTTTATCATCTTTAAGCATCACGTTAAACCGCGGCTGGTGCTTTTTTATAAGATTGTTCTCTAGAAGTAAAGCATCGGTTTCCGATTCTACAACAATGTGCTTTATCTCCTTTATCTTTTTTACCATCACGCCAATTCTATGACTGTCGTGGCGTTTGGTAAAATAGGAAGTCACCCTTTTTTTAAGGTTTTTTGCTTTCCCTACATATAAAATTTTCCCGTTTTTATCGTAATACTGGTACACCCCGGGACTATTGGGGAGGGTTTGTAATTGTACTTCTAAAGCTGGCGTTTCCATTTCCCCAAAGGTAGAATTTATTATGCGTAGCAGTAAAAATTGATAGCGCCAGTAAATGTTAAATTTATATTAATTTGAAGGTCAAAATTCCGTTCCTCAGCTTAGCTATGGGCTTGACGTTCATTAAATTTTATAATTTCTATAAAAAAATTAGATGGGTATTTTACTACCTTGCGGTATGGAGAAAACAGTAATTGGGCGTTTTGATAAAGCAGATTTCCCTGCACTGCATTTAAATGATATAGCTATTAAAATTGATACCGGTGCTTATACTTCATCTATTCACTGTGAAAATATTGTTGAAAAAGATGGAGTTTTAGAATGCACTTTTCTGGATGAAGAACATCCTTTGTACAACGGAAAAAAATTTACTTTTACAGATTATGATATCGTTTTTGTGCGCAGCAGTAACGGAATTATTCAAAAAAGATATCAGGTAATATCCACTATTAAAATTTTTAATAAGGTCTATAAAATTTCCCTTTCTTTGTCCTCCCGACAGGAAATGAGGTTTCCGGTGCTAATTGGCCGAAAATTCCTTACCAAAAAATTTATCGTGGACACCGAATTAACTGACGTTTCTTACAATTTTAAACAAAAATGAAAATAAAAATTCTTTCGCGTAATAGCCATTTATATTCTACAAAACGTCTTGTAGAAGCTGCTACAAAACGCAAGCACGAAGTAGAAGTTATAGATCCTCTAAAGTGTGACATTGTTATTGAGAAGCGTAAACCTAATATTTACTACAAAGGTGGCTATATAGAAGGTGTAGATGCAGTAATTCCAAGAATTGGAGCTTCGGTAACATTTTATGGCACCGCGGTGGTAAGACAGTTTGAGATGATGGGTGCGTTCACCACAACAGAATCTGAATCTTTAGTAAGAAGCCGTGATAAATTAAGAAGTTTACAGGTACTTTCTCGTGCAAAAATTGGACTGCCTAAAACGGTTTTTACAAATTATTCCCGGGATGTTTCGGGAGTTATTAAACAAGTTGGCGGAACACCTTTAGTTATAAAACTATTAGAAGGAACCCAGGGCGTTGGTGTTGTTTTAGCTGAAACTAATAACGCCGCAGAATCTGTAATTGAAGCTTTTAACGGTTTACAGGCCAGGGTAATTGTACAGGAGTTTATTGAAGAAGCTAAAGGTGGAGACATCAGGGCTTTTGTGGTAGATGGGCACGTAGTTGGCGCCATGAAAAGACAGGGAAAAGAAGGAGAATTTAGATCTAATCTTCACCGCGGCGGCAGCGCAGAGGTTGTTGAACTTACCGACGAAGAAGAAATTGCAGCGGTAAAAGCCACTAAAGCAATGGGGCTTGGGGTTGCCGGGGTAGATATGCTACAAAGCGCCCGCGGGCCACTAATTCTTGAGGTAAATTCTTCTCCGGGCTTAGAAGGTATTGAAAAAGCTACCGGTAAAGATATCGCGAAATCCATAATAAGATATATAGAACGGAACGTTTAGCCTATGGCAAAAATAACCAGTGACAATGTTCTGGAAATCCTTGGTGAAAAAGTAAAACCGGGAAAGAGCGCCACTATTAATTTTAATATGGCCAAACTTTACACCACTACCTCGGTGGAGGTACCGGTGATTATTGAACGTTCTAAAAAGCCCGGCCCAGTTGTGTTAATAACTGCAGGAATTCACGGCGATGAAATTAACGGGGTAGAAATTGTTCGGCAACTTATCTCCAAAGGAATCAATAGGCCGCAAAAAGGAACCGTTATTTGTATTCCCGTGGTTAATATTTTTGGATTTCTAAATTTACGCCGGGAATTTCCCGATGGCCGTGATCTCAACAGGATGTTTCCGGGAACCAAACACGGTTCGCTAGCCAGCCGGTTTGCATTTCAGTTTGTAAAGAAAATATTACCACTTGCAAATTTCTGTTTAGACTTTCATACCGGTGGCGCCAGCAGGTTTAATGCACCTCAAATAAGGGTGAAGCGAGGCGATGAACAAAGTCTTAAATACGCTAGAATTTTTAGCGCTCCCTTTACCATACATTCAAAAACCATTACAAAATCTTATCGTGAAACCTGTGCTAAGAAAGGAATTCCGGTGTTACTTTTTGAAGGCGGAAAATCTCAGGACAGTAATAAAGATATCGCCAAACACGGGGTAGAAGGCGCCATGCGAATTTTGAGTTTTTTAGAAATGCTAAATCCAAAATTTGAATATCCAGATGCGATCACCGAAACAGTAGTGATTGAAAATACCAACTGGATGCGCGCTAAATACAGCGGTTTGCTTCACATAAAAATTCCTTGTGGCAAACACGTAGAAAAAGGGGAATACATTGGTACTATTACCGATCCTTATGGGAAATTTAGGCATAAAATTAAGGCGGTAAATACCGGCTATGTAATTAATATTAACGAATCTCCCATTGTTTACCAGGGAGATGCTATTTTTCATATTTCAGCACCACCAAAAGATGAATAAAGCCGAATTACGAAAAAAATACAAAGCCTTACGTTTAGAGCTTTCCGAAGCAAAAATAGAAGAGCTTAGCCTTGAAATTGCCAATCAATTACTCCAATTACCCGTTTGGGAAAAAGAATTTTATCACCTTTTTCTAAGCATTGCGGAACAGAAAGAGATCGATACCGAAAATATCTTGCATATTCTCCAGGGAAAAGACAAGAACGTGGTGCTGTCTAAAACCAATATCAAGAAACATAAACTGGAACATTTTTTACTTACCGATAGCAGCGTTATAAAAAAGAACCGCTGGAATATTCCAGAGCCCGAGGGTGGTATTCCAATCGCTCCAGCCCAAATAGATGTGGTTTTTGTACCGCTTCTCGCATTTGACGAAAACGGCCACCGTATAGGCTACGGCAAAGGTTTTTACGATAACTTTTTAAGTGAATGTAAGCCTGATGTAATTAAGGTAGGGCTTTCATTCTTCGAAGCAGAGCCGGCATTTAAAGAAGTTTTTAGCAGCGATATTCCACTGGATTATTGCATTACGCCCAATAAAATATATAGCTTTAAAAATTAGGGAATTAGGAAGTATTCTGTTATTTTTAACAAAACTTTCGCCCCTTTAATGCTAAACGACCTTCAATTAAACAGCATTCTTGAAGATTTTGATATCGCCTACTGGAAGATCAATCTTCTAAATAAAGAGGTGAGCTGGTCCGAACATTTTGATACACTTGTGGGGAATCCCATTTTTTCTGAATCTCATTTTGAATATTTTTTAAAGGAAATTCTGCACCAGGATTATCGCTACGATTTCAGGCTTTATTTTGATAAACTTACCGAAGAAAATGAAGCTTTTAGCATAGAGCTTAAACTGAAACTTAATAATGGTAAATATCGCTGGTTCGAATGCCGAAACTTAAAGAATAAAGAAAATAATAAGGAAACCGCAGTACTTCTTTTTGTAAATATTCATCAAAATAAACGCGACCAATATACTATTGAAGAAAACTTTTTTTATTATCGCGAAACCGCGCAAATGACCAATACCGGGGGTTGGTATATAGACACCCAGAACAAGAATATTTATTGGGATAATGTGACAAAAAAGATAATTGGATGCCCCCTGGATTATCAACCACCCTACGATGAACATTTAAGATTTTATGCGCCCGAGGAACATCAGGAAGTAACTTCAGCATTTGATAAATGTGAGAAATATGGAATTCCATTTAAAGTGGAATTAAAAATGCGGAATCTCTACAACAAAGACTTCTGGGTTCGCGCCACCGGAAAACCCGTTTATAACGAAGACCAGGATATTATAGGAATTCGGGGTGTTTTTCAGGATATAAACAACCAGAAAATAAACGAATTGAATTTACAGAATTCTCTAGACCTTGTTGCCACCCAAAATTCCCGCTTATTCAATTTCGCACATATTGTCTCCCACCATCTACGCTCCCATAGCAGTAACCTGTGTCTAATTGTTGAATTACTAAAAGACGCCAAAACCGATAAAGATAAAATTGAATTAATTCCTAATGTAGCCGATATTTCTGAAAATCTGGATTTAGCTATAAATGAGTTAAATGAAATTGTAAATAAACAAACGGTTTTAGGAAAAGAACGCCGAATTGTTTCTTTCGAAAAAGCCCTAAGTGGGGTAATGGCTTCAACTTCTTCATTAATTAATCGGGAAAATGCAAAAATCGTAGCTGAATTTCACGCCCTAAAAGAAATTAGCTATATACCTGAATATCTTGAAAGTATTTTACTAAATTTAATTACAAATGCCATTAAATATAAACATCCGGGTAGAAAACCGGTAATTTATATTCAAACCTATTTGAAGAATGAAACTCCTTTTTTGGAGGTTAGTGATAATGGTTTGGGCATTGACCTGGATCAATATGGTGACAAGATGTTTGGGATGTATAAAACCTTTCATGAGAACCTGGATTCCCGTGGTATTGGCCTTTTTATTACAAAAAATCAAGTGGAAACACTTGGGGGTACAATCTCGGTAACCAGCACTGTAGATGTAGGCACTACATTTAAAATTAAATTTTAAAAAATTAAACTAATTCTCATGGGGCAAAAAGTAGAATTGGCGTGTATTATTGACGATGATAAGATATACGTTAACCTGGTTAAGAAGATTATTGAAATTAAAAAACTTTCTAACAATCTTCTCATTTTTAAAAACGGTATGGAAGCTTTAGATCATTTTAAGTTGATTCTTGAAAACGCTACCGAAGATAGACTTCCCGATATTATTTTCCTGGATATCAATATGCCTGTTATGGATGGCTGGGAGTTTCTAAATGAATTTATTAAAATTAAGAATAACTTTGAAAAGAAGATCACACTTTACGTGGTAAGTTCTTCAATAGATCCGCGAGATTTGGAACGCGCAAAATCTATTAATTTGGTGACCGATTATCTAATTAAGCCAATAGAATTAAAGAAATTCGAAAAGATTTTTGATAGAAACGGAAGTGCAGCCGCTTAGTTAGTTGCTTGCTTTAGCCTCTTCTTCCTCTTTTGGAAAAGCTCTTTTATTAAAAAGCAGCAGTAAAATTACACCTGCGCTAATTGCGGTATCGGCAATATTGAATACCGGCTCGAAGAAAGTGAAATAATTTCCGCCCCAGAAGGGAATCCATTCGGGTAAATTGCCCTGCCATAGTGGGAAGTAAAGCATATCTACCACCTTACCGTGAAATAAGGTGCCGTAGCCGCCTTGTGCCGGCATAAATTCGGCAACCTGGCCATAGCTGTCATTAAAGATAATCCCGTAAAAAACAGAGTCTATAATATTACCAAAAGCACCTGCGAAGATTAAGGCTATTGCGGTAATTAAAATTCGGGAACCATTTTTTCTAACCGAATCCCATAACCAGTAACCAATACCAACAATGGCCACCAATCTAAAAAGCGTAAGGAAAAGTTTTCCGTACTCGCCCGGGATCTTGGTTCCCCAGGCCATACCTTCGTTCTCTACAAATAAAATCCTGAACCAATCAAAAACCGGAACTTCCTCGCCAAGCGAAAAATTTGTTTTGATATAAAATTTTGAAATTTGGTCTATTAAAAGTACCAAAACGATTATAACACTCGCTTTTTTTAAGGACATGAACTCTGTGGAATTTAAGAACGCCGCTAAAATACTATATTATTTAGTTTTTACACGGCTAAAAATCAGCTTATCGCAAGCAAATTTATTAATTATTCAAATAAAAACGCCCCAAGGCATAAGCAAAGGGACGTAGTATACATAAAATCCAGAAATTTATTATTTCTGCATATTTTTAGCTTCAATACTTAATGTTGCGTGCGGCACCAGTTTTAAACGCTCTTTTGCAATTAATTTCCCGGTTACACGGCATATTCCGTAGGTTTTATTCTCAATACGGTTTAATGCATTTTTGAGGTCACGAATAAACTTTTCCTGTCTAATAGCCAATTGAGAGTTCGCTTCCTTACTCATCGTTTCACTACCTTCCTCAAAAGCCTTAAATGTAGGAGAGGTATCATCGGTACCGTTGTTTCCATCATTTTTATAAGCATTCTGATAAATCTCCAATTGCTCCTGCGCCTTCGCGATTTTGCCTTTAATCAGGGCCTTAAACTCAGCTAATTCGGCATCGCTATACCGTTCTTTTACTTCAGTTGCCATAATTCTAATGTTTTTTAATAAACATTTTAGTGGTAATATCATCAAAAGCCACCTCGGCTCCTTCAGTTACCACCTCCGCAAATTCGAGACTTGCAGTTAATGTTTCATTCTTGATATAGGTTATATTTTGGTTAACGGCATCCTCGACAATACCGTCCTTTTGTAGGGTCACATCAATAGTATCGGTAACTTCAAAGCCAGAATCTTTTCTCATATTCTGTATTCTGTTTACCAATTCCCTGGCAATTCCTTCCTTTTTTAATTCTTCTGAGATACTAACGTCTAAAGCTACGGTAATATTACCGCTACTTGCCACTAACCAGCCTTCAATATCCTGGGAAGTAATTTCTACCTCTTCAGTAGCTAATTTAATCATTTCTCCGTTAAGATTTATCGCAATATTGCCCTCTCGCTCTATCTTTGATATGTCTTCAGAAGTTAATTTATTTATCTCATTGACTACCAGCTTCATATCCTTTCCAAATCTTGGGCCAAGAACCTTAAAATTTGGTTTTATTTGCTTAACCAGTAATCCTGAAGCATCATCTATAAGCTGAAGTTCTTTTACATTTACTTCAGACTTTATCAAGTCTTCAACCGCCTGAATTTCTTCACGCTGCTGTTCGTCAAGCACCGGAATCATTACTCTTTGCAGCGGTTGTCTTACTTTTATCATTTCCTTCTTTCTAAGCGATAAAACCAATGAAGAAATGGTTTGAGCCTTCTCCATTTTTCGCTCTAAAGATTTATCAACAAACTTATCATCATACTTTGAAAATTCAGCTAAATGTACAGATTCAAAGTTTTCTTTTTGTGTACTCTTGTTTAAGTCTTTGTAAAGTCTATCCATAAAGAACGGCGCCACCGGCGCGCCCAGTTTGGCCACTTCCACTAAACAGGTATAAAGGGTTTGATAGGCCGAAATTTTATCTTGCTGATAATCGCCTTTCCAGAATCTTCTTCGACTTAAACGCACAAACCAGTTACTAAGGTTTTCCTGAACGAATTCTGAAATTGCACGGGTTGCCCTGGTAGGTTCATAATCGGCATAGAATTTATCTACTTTCTCAATTAAAGTATGTAATTCAGAAAGAATCCAACGATCTATCTCGGGTCTTTCAGCTAAAGGAACGTCCTCTTCTTTATAGGTGAAATTATCAATATTCGCATATAAAGTAAAGAAAGAATACGTGTTGTAAAGTGTACCGAAAAATTTACGGCGCACCTCAGCTATTCCCTCAATATCAAATTTTAAATTATCCCACGGATTGGCGTTAGAGATCATATACCAACGCGTGGCATCTGGGCCGTAAGCCGCAAGTGTCTCAAAAGGATCTACCGCGTTCCCAAGGCGTTTGGACATTTTCTGTCCGTTTTTATCTAAAACAAGTCCGTTAGAAACTACGTTTTTATAAGCCACATCATCAAAGATCATCGTAGCTATTGCGTGCAGGGTGTAAAACCAGCCCCTGGTTTGGTCAACGCCTTCGGCTATGAAATCGGCCTGCCGTTCACCTTTTTCTACTTTTTCTTTATTTTCAAATGGATAATGCCATTGTGCGTAAGGCATAGAACCAGAATCGAACCAAACATCTATAAGATCGGCTTCGCGCTTCATTGGTTTACCAGAATCTGAAACCAACGTGATTTCATCTACCACGTTCTTGTGAAGATCTACCAGATCGTAGTTTTCTTCACTCATATTTCCGGGTTCAAAACCTTCAAAAATATCTTTATCCATAAAGCCTGCTTTAACCGACTTCGCCATTTCTTCTTTCAATTCTGCAATAGAACCAATGAGCTTTTCCTCTTTCCCTTCTTCGGTTCTCCAAATTGGCAACGGAATTCCCCAATAACGACTTCTGGATAAGTTCCAGTCGTTCGCGTTGGCCAGCCAATTTCCAAAACGGCCTTCTCCTGTAGATTTTGGCTTCCAGTTAATGCCTTTATTCAATTCGTGCATGCGCTCCTTGAATTCGGTTACTTTTATGAACCAGGAATCCAGCGGATAGTATAAAATAGGTTTATCGGTTCTCCAGCAATTTGGATAGCTGTGAACATATTTTTCTACTTTAAAAGCACGATTTTCTTCTTTTAGTTTTATAGCAATTTCAACGTCTACAGATTTCTCTGGCGCCTGCCCTTCGTCATAATATTCGTTCTTCACATACTTCCCGGCAAATTCGCCCATTTCCGGCCTAAACTTTCCCTGAAGATCTACCAACGGAACAAGGTTTCCATTTTCATCTTTCACCAATAATGGTGGAACCTGCGGCGTGGCCTGTTTCGCTACCAGCGCATCGTCTGCACCAAAAGTTGGCGAAGTATGCACAATCCCGGTACCGTCTTCCGTAGTCACAAAATCTCCGGCAATTACACGAAAAGCATTTTCAGGATTTTCTGCAGGTAATGCATAAGGCAGCAACTGTTCGAATTTAATCCCTACAAGATCTTTTCCTGTAAAAGTTTCTCCGATTAAAAACGGAATCTTTTTATCGCCTTCAGTATAAGCTTGAAGTTCTTCTTCAGTTTGAACTTCTGTAAATTTTTTATCGAATTGAGCTTTAGCCAATGCCTTTGCAACCAAAATAGTGATTGGCTCAAAAGTGTACTGATTATAAGTTTTTACTGATACATATTCAATTTTTGGCCCTACGGTTAACGCAGTGTTAGAAGGTAAAGTCCACGGGGTCGTGGTCCAGGCGATTAAAAATGCCCCTTCCAGGTCCCTTTCAACCGAAGCTGCTGAAGCATCAGTGATTTTAAACATGGCCGTAACCGTGGTATCGGTAACATCCTGGTAAGTTCCGGGTTGGTTAAGTTCGTGAGAACTAAGTCCAGTCCCTGCCTTTGGCGAATACGGCTGAATGGTGTACCCCTTATAAATAAGGTCTTTTTTATAAATTTCGGAAAGCAGCCACCAAACTGTTTCCATATATTTTGATTTATAGGTAACGTATGGAT
>NZ_CAXAVR010000003.1:0-76175 GCF_963972535.1 uncultured Salegentibacter sp. | reverse complement strand
TTAAAAAGTCCAACCCCTGTTATTTTAACTTTACACACTTTGCGGGATAGTGTCTGTAAAAGATTATAGACGTATAAATACAAATAGCCCAGATTTTATAATTCACAAAATTCTAACTGCCTTACCAATATTATTTGGATGTCCTAATAATTTCTCTTCGAAATATTTTAAATCAACTAATATTCGCTGTGTGGGAAGGTTCTTTAGAAATTCAATAGATTCAAAATGTTTTTTACAATTTTTATATTTATCATTTTCACAAACACATAATTGATTTCTTCCAGGCGTTTTACCAGTTTTGATGCTTCTAAGTACTTTCAAAATTAATTCCGGGTTATTCAAATTCAATTCATTCTTATAAAAACTTTGAACTCCTTCAAATTCGTGAGGATACTCTCCATTTGCATAGTTATTATAAAGCTGTTTAAATACGGTGTTACAGAAAAAAGGATAAATAACATCCCTATAAAATGTACCAATATGTATTCCTCGTTGAGACATTTTTATTAGTTTATGATCAATATCTAAACAACAGAATCCTTCATTATTTATATGCCATTCTTGATTCCTTTCAATAAATTTAGATCGCTCTTTAACCTCGGGAATGGTATACGGATAAGAATATTTATTAATGATTATATCTAAATCAAAAGTCTTGAAATAATTACCTTTCACATCACATACATCAATTTGACCTCTTAAAATGATAATTTTCTTTCTAGGAATATTTACCTTTTTAAATTTGGAATAAATCGATAAAAATGATTTTAAGTCTTTTTGAAGAATATCATTTTTCATTTGAAAAGTAGGGTTTACTCTCTCGAGCAATTGGTTCTAGAAGTTCTTTGTGTTCTAAAGTTTTATCCTGAAATTTCAACACTGGTAAACCAAATCGATCTAAAGCAATAAATCTCTGTCGTTTTAAAAATTTCTCCCAATCAAAATCATATTGGGTATATCGGAATTGCTTTTCAGGAATTTGAAAGATATATCGATCGTTATCGTTCCGTGTTCTTTTGCAAACAGGATTAAAAAGCTCTTCAATTTCGATTTCATCTACCACAAAATCTCCAACTACAACTCCATTACTCTTAGCGTGACTTTGCATTTTAGATGCCAAACTAGTATGTAAACTACACGTTGTAACTTCACTAATTTCACCTATTCCAGATTTGGCCCAAAGAACATCTTCATCCTTTCCAAGATCAATTCCACTTCTTACAAAAATACCTTCAATACCTTTGGATTTAAAATACTCTTTAAGATCATTTTGTATAAAATAGGAATAAACACTAACCATCTGTAGTGCCTGATTAACGGCACTCTTCTTATCTATTTCCTTTCCTCCAAAGTATAAAAACATACCGTCGCCTTGTAGCCGATGAACATACCCATTAAATATTAATGCCGTATGAATTCCGGCTTTCAAAATTGCTTCAACAATAACATGAATAGTTTCCTTATCAAATCTTTTAAAAAGATTTGTACTACCTTTTATATCAATAAAAACAGAAACTATATAGTGTTCCTCTGTTTTTCCATTACTTTTCAATTGTTTAAAACTAGGGTGCAGTCCTAACTTCTGATTAAAATCCAAATCTTTATGAAGTGTGCCGGCCAGCTTGGATAGACTAGGTGCAATTTGATAATCGGAGTAACGAGAATTTAAAGTTATTAGATCATTTATTCGATCTGCTTTCGAAAAAAAATGTTTGGATTCAGATTGGCTGCTTGAATCTTTTTTAACAGCATCTTTAATTAAATTCAGGTAATCTTTATAGATTTCCATAGGTTAAGTATTTTATGATTAATAAAATAAGTGATAGGATGAGTACTAGAGCAAACTGTATAAACAACAAAATTCCTGCAATTTTCAATTTTACAAATTTCGCATTCAAACCTTTTGATAAAATATGAACTTGAGATCGTAAATCTTTTAGGTCATCATCATCATTTCTTTTTTTAGATGAATCCTCAAACTTTTTAAAATCCATTGATCCGATTCCCCCAAAATAATAGAGTGAATTACTATTTTGGGTAAAGAAGGGAATACTAGCTACAATTAGAAAAGATAAGGTACCTACTCCTAAAATACCATTGAACATTAATCCTATTTGAAGCAAAAACTGAAAAATTTTATAACATCCAAGTTCAGGAAATAGATTTAAAATATTTAAAAGTGCAGTTACATTTCCTGCAAGAACAAATGTGGAAATTGCAATGTATACAGCGGTTTTATTATTTACACTATCAAAATAATGATCAAAACGGCCAATAGTATATATAAGACGTTTTTTTTCTGCTATTTGTGCAGGTAACATAAATGTAGGTTTCTGTTATTAAAAATGTTATCGAGGCATAAGACAATAGTAAATTTACAAATACATATTACTTTAAATGCCTGATATTCAAATTTTTATAAACAGGTTGTTAACATGGTAAAATCGATAATTGGTCTTTTAAAACGGTTGAACTACGGTTAGAGATACTAAAAGACAAAAACGTTTTGGGTTTTATAGATAAAATGCAAAAATATCGGTTTATTACAAATAATGAAGTTTACTTAAAAAGTGTAATTTTATATTATAGTAAATAAAAAGGTTAAACTTTTATGTGGTGTCCATACTTCGAAAGTTTTTCAGTGATTAAGAATTAATAAAATGTTTTAGCCTCATCTAAACGAAAGATATGAATAAATACCTTTTCTTTCTTTTTATTATAATCATTACAGGATGTAATCAGAATTCAAAAAAAGAAAGCTTTTCAAAGAATGAAAATAATGAGTTTCAACATATAATTGATAGCGCTGCCGTTCGGCTAATCAATAAACCTTTAATTAATTCTGCTTCCGTAGGAGTAGTTTATAAAAGTGAAAAATATACAGGACATTATGGGGAACTGGAGAAGACAAAGGGAAATCCTCCTACTGATAAGACGATCTATGAGATAGGTTCTTTGAGTAAAGTATTTACAGGAACTCTTGCAGCAAAGGCGGTATTAGAAGAAAAAATAAATCTGGAAGATAATGTGCAGCAATATTTGGAGGAGGATTATCCCAATTTGAACTATGAGAATAAGCCCCTAAAAATCAAACATTTACTTACACATTCAAGTGGTCTACCAAATATTCTTCCCCTCAGCCTAAACCCACTTATGACCAGCGATTTTTTGAAACAAGATTCCCCTTCAAAGATCGATAGCATTTTAAATGATTATGATAAGAAATCCTTTCTACAGGATTTGCATAGTCTTGAGATTGATACAATTCCCGGCCACAATTATTCTTATTCAACAGCAGGAACAGAACTAATTGCTGGAATTTTAGAGAATATATATCAAAAAGAATTCGAAACCTTGCTAGCTGATTTTCTTTCCGTCGAAATAGGAATGGACGAAACAGTGATCGCATTAGATCAGAAAAAGAAGGAAAACCTTGCTGTGGGCTATCACGCAGATCATCCAGAGATCACTTTACCAATGGGAAAGTTACCATGGGGTGCCGGTGGAGGCATAAAATCTACCGTTCCAGATATGCTTAAGTTCATGGAATTCCAGTTGGATAATAATAAGATAGTCAGGGAATCCCATAAAGTGCTAAAAGACTATTCCGATGAAGTGGGAGTAGCTTATTTCTGGGAGGTAGATGCTTCAAATCCTGAGCTGGGAAAATACTATTCACACCACGGAGGCGTTCCGAGATCGCAGTGTTTTCTATTTATTATTCCTAAACACGAACTGGGAATTTTTATAATCACCAACCAAAGTGGAAAAGATACAGCTTCAAAAATGAAAAATGCAATTGATGAAATAATTGATGGGGTAATAAAGTATAATGAACAAAACCTGGCAAGAACAGAGAAAACCAGTCAAGGTGAGATTTAACTGGTTAATGAAAAAGTCATAAAATTTAAATCCAATTTCATGAAACATTTTATTCAAATCAACTTACGTATAGTTGTGATTTTTTCTGCATTAGTAATGCTATTTTCCTGCTCAAAAGAAGATGAAGTACCTGAAACCACCGGGAATCAATTTTATTTCGAATTAGAAAAATCTCAAATAACTTCTAAGGCGGAGGGTCAGGAATTTGTTGTAAGTCTTTCAACAAATCATTCCTGGGAATTAAAGTCAAAACCGGAATGGATTGAAATCAGTCCAGACAATGGCAATTCAGATGTAGATCTAAAAATAAGTGTTTCTCAAAATATTACTTCTAATCCAAGAATAAATGAGGTAAAGTTTGAATCTTTTGGAAGAACTTATTCATTAAAAATTACTCAAAATACAATTCCACTTTCACTGGTTTCATATAGTGGTAGAGAAGGTCCAATAAAAATGGCAGAAAAGAAATATTTAATTTTCAATAAGGCTGTTACTTTAAATTCTATTAGGAGCGGGGACGAATTATATTCTTTTCGAATTGGGGCTGATGACGTTGAATACTTTGAGAATAATCATGGAATTAAGTTTAGTGCTGGACCTGCAAACTTAGGTGGTAAGCACAATTATATTTATTCTGTTTCAGATAGTGAGGGAAATACTTTAGAGGGTTCAGTTGATTTTGAATTCTTTTCGCAAAAAATTATAGTTCCAGGAGAAATTCGTAAAATGATTCAGGATGAGGAACAGAATATTTGGATTTTAACGGTTAAGGTTTGGGAGCAGGGAGAACCAAGTTATATCATTAAGTATTCCGAAAACGAAGGGAAATATGAAGAAGTATTAAGGTTTGAGGTTGGTCTTGACTATACCGATAGCAGCTTTACACAGGCTGACTTTTTTATAAATCCCTATAATAATTACATTTATATTCCAAATTGGGAAGGAGAAGTAGTAGAAGTTTATTCTAAAACCGGTACTTCCATTAAAAAGATTTCTATTCCAGGAGTAGAATCAGATCATCCATCTCATCCCCATTCCAGACCTTATTCCATTGGTTTTAATAATGAAGGTAAAGGTATTATTGCATTAGCTGGCAGGGGTATATCAGGAATAAAATGGCGATTTATAGATAGCTCCAATGATGACGAGATTACAGAACCGAATGAGGCATATCCTTTTTTTGGTCTTCAACAATTTACATTGAATAATGATGGTTCAAAGCTATATGCTATAGAGGATAGGTCTCCAGAAATTAAGGTATTCAATGGAACGGAGGACTTTGATATAATTAGAATTAAAGATTATTACCCTCAAGTAGGTGATGCTGCATCTTTAACTCAAAACAGGCTTAATAATAAACTTTATGTAAATGGATTATATAATCAACAAATTATAACACCGGATTTTTCATATTTAAGTAAACAATCTTTTGCTCAGGCCTATGTAGGTGATTTTTGTTATGATCCTAATCTTTCAAATCATATTTACGCATTAACAAACAATTCTGATGCTTCCTTAAGATTACTGGATTATGATAATCAGCAAACTGTTTTTGACTATCCGGTAATAGATTCATTTAACTGGACAAATGGCAGAGGAATAACTACCACGCCAGATGATAATTACCTTATAATGTATTCTAACGCCTCAGAAAGTAACACATCGACCCAATCAAAAATTATGTTTTTCCGTACCGAAATGTTTAAATAATACTATCTCTTATGCCCACGAATACAAATTATAAATAATAAAAAAATTAACATCAGACGACTTGAAAACCTCACATCGCTTTTTAATTAAAAACGTTTGGAATGAAAATTAATTACCTGGTTATTATTGTTATTCTTTTACTAAGTTCCTGCTCTAACCTTAAATACCTTGAGGCCTTTGACGGCTACCTGGGTCAACCGAAGAAAGTTGAATTTGAAAGCTATAGAATTGTTGGAGAAAATGACCGGCAGATTGAAAAATTAGGTTACCGCATTGTTACCTATTATGATAAAGTAGGAAGGAAAGTAAGAACAGAAGATTATAAATCTGATGGCAGCCCGTCTACAGGGGGCACAGTATATAGTTATGATAAAAAAGGAAACTTGACAAAGATAACCATGTTCAAACTTGACGGCGCGATTAACATTCAGAATAGGTTTAAGTACAATAAACATGGCCAGCGGACCGAGCGCCTTTATACAACTAAAACAGATACCATTAAAACTGTATTTATTTTTGACAGAAAGAATAGAATTGAAGAGATAAAGGGATGGTACCGGGATGGCTCATTTAAGGAATATGCTATTCAGAAGTACGATAGAGACTGGAGAGAACAGGAATTAATAAGTTATGACAGCCTTGGCCATCAAACGAGTCATATAGTGTTTGAGTACAACAAGAATGGGAACCAAGCATCTTCAAAATGGTATAATTCTAATAATGAATTATATAATATTTATGAAAAGAGTTATAATTCTAAAAATGATCCTGTGTGTTTAAAAAAGTTTCACCTCAAGGACGGGGATACTATAAAAATCCGCATAGAGAAAAGTGAATACGACTATGATACATACGGTAACATTAAAGAACACCGTCTTTATACTGAAGGTGATTTAACACTGGTACAAAGGTACAATTTCACCTACTAATCCTTTGCAAAATAGGGATGTTTAGTCATCTGGCCAGGACAATAATTTTAATCTCCGAAATACAAATTAAGTCCAATTATAAATCCTAAATATTACCAATTTTTATTTGATCTCCCTGGCCAGTTTGCATTTCTTCAACGTGTAATCTTATCTGTATTTCTTCATTAGTGGAAGGGGAGCGGTAATAATAATCTATGTACAAAAATTCCTCCTGTTCTTTAGGAAATACAATTGTTATTTTACGTTTACTTCTGTTTTCACAAATTAGTGTAAGTCTGTCCTCTAAAACTTGGGTTCCCTGGATATTTAAAACTTCTATATCCTTGCCTTGGTTTGTTTCGGTTACAATAGTTACATCATTGGGTTCAAAAACGATTCTCCGGTCAACCCTTTTAAAATCTGACCTGTAGATGTTGGGATAAGTTTCAGTAAGAAAAGAGTAATAAACCTCTTGCCCAAAAAAGTTAAAGGGTATCAATAAAAATATTAGGCAAAGCGTTTTCATCATTTTAAAGATATGATATTAAACTGATTAAAGCTGTCACCTCGCATCTTTTGGTTTAACTGAACTTCAAATTCAACCGATTTTAGTAAATTGATATAAAATTCGAACTATGTGTTATAGAACTAAACTCAATGCTAAACTCAGTGATATAGAACGTACTTTAGAAGCGCGATTTATTGAACCCGATGCCTATAAACCACAACAGGAAATCAATGCATTTACATTTTCAAAAACTCCAGTGATTTCAGATGAAAACCAAGGGGAAATCCAAATGTTTAATTGGGGATTAATACCATTTTGGGCCAAAGATGATAAAATCAAAAAAATGACCCTGAATGCTAAAATTGAGACAATATCTGAAAAGCCATCTTTTAGGAATTCAGTGAAAAAACGTTGCTTGATTATTGCTGATGGTTACTATGAATGGCAATGGAAAGATTCCAAAGGTAAAGACAAACAAAAGTATCTAATTACTCCAACAGATCAGGAAATTTTTGCATTCGCAGGAATTTATTCTAACTGGATAAACCCACAAACAAACGAAGCTCTTAATACTTATTCCATTGTAACTACTGAAGCAAATGAGTTGATGTCTGAAATTCATAATAATAAAAAAAGAATGCCGGTGGTATTAAAACAACAGGATCATCAGGCCTGGCTAAATGGTCAGGATCATTCTAATTTTGCATTTCCCTATGAAGTACCATTAATTGCAACGGAAGTAGCTTAATTTTCTTGAAATCGTCTCATTTTAGATTTCGTTTCCAAAAAAATTTTTTTTCAAAAGATTCAGTAGGTAAATATTTTTCTGTTTCCACTTCAAAATATCTCAACCGTCCACTAGCAACTTCCTTACATTTATATCATACATAAGCTTTTTTAACTGTTCGGTAATTTTATCTTTCCAGCTTGTTTTATCTCCGGAATAAATAGAATAACGAATAAATATGTTTTCCACATCGTCCATTATCCAGGTTACTACAAATAAATCGATAAGATCCTTTCTGGATCCAATTCGCTTTCCCGAGAAGAAATAATCAAAAGTATATTCGGCCATATCATCGTTGATAATAGACTTGTCGAAATAATCATTTCTTGAAAATTCCCTTAGTGGAGAGGTATACATAATTGCTGAAAATAGAATTTTGTTCTGCTAAAAAACCTATTACTTCTAAATCCCAAAGATAGGAAAATATCCAAATTTAGGAATAATTCCAATTAAGATATTAAGTATTACTAATGTTTTGTGACACTAGAAGTTAAGATATAATGCATTCCAATGTCCGTTATCAGAAATATTGATCTAAATCCACTGATAAAATACAATTAGATGTGCTTTAGAATTTTACAATAGGGTAAGGGAGTTATTGTATCAATTTAATTTTCTAAGAAAAAGAAAAGGTCTCTTTTTTTAAAAGTAAAATTATTCAGAAAGTTACAATAAGGGATATGAAGGTGTATCTGAGAGCATAATCATAAAAATTTATTTTCAATTGCTACTAAATGGTAATATTGAAAATTTTTTCATCAAATTTTCACGAAAATTCGTCATTCTGTACTTATTCTGTACTAGGTACAAAAATAAAAAGCTTCACATCTCTGTGAAGCCTTATTATTACTGTAGCGAGACCGAGATTTGAACTCGGGACCTCCGGGTTATGAATCCGACGCTCTAACCAACTGAGCTACCTCGCCGTAATTTTATGTAAACTGCCTGTTGGCCTGACTTTACAAGCATTCTTGCTGGTTGTGAATGCGGGTGCAAATATATAAACATTTTGTATTGACGCAAACATTATTTTCTAAAATATTTAATTTGTTTTCTTTTTATCTTTCCAATTAATATCTATATTGCCCGAAACTAATTAAACCTAAAAATGGAAGATAAGATAAAGTACGAAATGGAATTTCCCATTCAGGCTTCTCCTTCATTGTTATACCAATATATATCAACCCCCTCAGGACTAAGTGAATGGTATGCAGATAATGTGAATTCACGAGGCGAATTGTTTACTTTTATTTGGGAAGGAAGTGAAGAGAAAGCCAAATTGGTAAGCAAAAAGAGTGACGAGCGCGTAAAATTTAAGTGGCTTGACGATGAAGACACTCCTTATTTTTTTGAAATAAGAATCCAGGTAGACGAAATTACCAAAGATGTTTCTATAATGATTACCGATTTTGCCGAAGATGAAGATGAAATTGAAGAAGGCAAAATGCTTTGGGAAAATATGATCTCTAACCTTAAACAGGTGTTGGGATCTGCTTAATAATCTTAAGATAAATATTACCTTTGCCCCGTTCTAAAACGGGGCTTTTTTATGATAAATCTAGACGGAAATTTAGTAAAAGATAAGCAAGCATCACTATCGGTAACCAATCGCGGCTTTGCCTATGGTGATGCGGTGTTTGAAACCATTCGTGTAATTAGCGGAAAAATAATGTTTTGGGAAGACCATTACTTTAGGCTTATGGCCTCTATGCGCATTATGCGTATGGAAATTCCTGCTAATTTTTCTCCTGAATTTCTTGAAGAAGAGATTCTTGACCTGGTAAAAGAGAATGGTTTAGATACTACAGCAGCGCGTGTAAAATTTTCGGCTTACCGCAAAGAAGGAGGTTATTATAAACCAGCAACACGGGAAATAGGATTCATTATCACTGCTAAAGAACTTTCTGACGCATTTTATTTACTGAATGAAGACGATTATGAAGTAGAACTTTTTAAAGATCACTATGTAACCAGCGGTTTATTTTCTACTATAAAATCGAATAATCGCGCCATAAATGTCCTGGGAAGTATTTTTGCTTCAGAAAATGGCTATGAAAACTGTTTTTTGATCAATGAAAAAAAGAATGTGGTTGAAGCCTTAAATGGTAATTTATTCCTTGTAAAAGGAGATAAAATAAAAACGCCACCACTTACCGATGGTGCTTTAAATGGAATTACCCGAAAGAAATTACTGGAAATTATTAAAACCCTTCCCGATATAACTTTAGAAGAAACTTCAATTTCTCCTTTTGAACTTCAAAAAGCTGATGAGTTGTTTATAACTAATGTAATTACAGGAATCCAGCCGGTAACAAAATATCGTAAAAAGAAGTTTGGAAATAAAGTCGCTAAAGACCTGCTTTCAAAATTAAATGTAAAAGCAAGACTGGGCTAGTTATAACTGGGGTTTTCTGGTGCGTTAGACCATAAAATATATTCCCCGCCAAGTTGCATCATTTTATCTTTCCAAAAAGAATGGTAAGGACGTTCTATAATGTCTTTAGGATTTTCGTTGGTAGTTACAATCCAGGCGTGTGAACTTAATTCTTCATCTAACTGATTGGCATCCCAACCCGAATATCCTAAAAAGAACCGTATCTCTTTTTCACTAATTAAATTTTGATTAATTAGTTCTGTAACCACATCAAAATTACCGCCCCAGTAAATGCCATTGGCAATTTCTACACTTTGGGGAATAAGATCTGGTATTTTATGAATAAAGTAAAGATTGTCCTGTTCTACCGGGCCACCGTTGTAGATTTTAAAATTAGAAGAAAGGTCAGGTACAAGGTCTTTTAAAGTAAAATCTAATGCCTTATTAAGTATAAAACCTACAGAACCCGCTTCAGAATGATCGGCAAGCAAAACCACAGAGCGGTTAAATGCCACATCTCCAATTATTGAAGGTTCTGCTACCAATAGATGGCCTTTGGTTGGTTTTAAAGCGATCATTTGAGCATGTTTTTATCTAATCTACTATTAATTTGAAAAAAAATCAAATTAAAACTTAAATTATTTTCATTAAAAAAGCCTCTCATAAGAGAGGCTTTCAATGTTTTACTAATATAAATTATTAGTTTACAGCTTTTTGTAAATCTGCACCGGCCTTAAATTTCACTACATTTTTAGCAGCAATTTTAATGGTTTTTCCGGTTTGTGGGTTTCTTCCTTCACGGGCAGCTCTTTTAGAAACTGACCAAGATCCAAATCCTACTAAAGAAACACGATCTCCTTTTTTAAGAGACTTTTCTACGTTTTCCAGGAAAGATTCTAAGGCTTTTTTTGCTGCTGCTTTTGAGATTCCAGCGTTTTCAGCCATTGCATCAATTAAATCTGTTTTGTTCATAATTTGAATTTTAAATAAATTGTTGGTTAAACATTCTGTTAAATTGCTTTACAAATTTATATGGAATTCTCGGCCGTGCAAGTAATATCAAGGGAAATGCAGGATATTGTTAATAAGTCGGCCATTTTGTTAATAAACAAGTATAAATTTAGTTGATTTTTATCCGTTTCAGTAACCATAAGGCCTTAGCGGAATTTTGACCCTTCCGTAAAATCATATCCGTTTAAAAGTGATTTCACATCCATTTTTCGCTTTCCGGGAAGTTGTAATTCTTCAATTATAAGGTAACCGCCCTCTACTGCTACCTTCAGCTTTTTATCTTCAACCAGAATACGGCCATTTTCTAAGGAATGACTGGCAGCTTCTTTTTTGCAATGATAGATCTTTACTTTTTCTTCTTTATTATCGTTAAACAAAATAGACCATGCGGCCGGGTAAGGGTTTAAGCCCCGAATTAAGTTATAAATTTGATCTAAAGAATCGTCCCAATTAATTTTTGTGTTCTCCCTGTTTAATTTTGGGGCGTCTTTTAATAGTTCATCAAAAGGTTGTGGAGTGGGAGTGAGGTTGCCATTTTCTATAAGTTCAAGTGTTTCTACCACCAAACCCGAGCCAAGTTCCATTAATTTATCGTGCAATTCACCAACACTTTCTTCGGGAGCAATATCAATTTCCTTCTGAAGTATCATCGCACCGGTATCAATCTTTTCATCAAGAAAAAATGTTGAAACCCCGGTTTTTGTTTCATTATTAATTATAGCCCAGTTTATAGGAGCGGCACCACGATATTGAGGCAGGAGGGAAGCATGAAGATTGAAGGTTCCAAATTTAGGCAAATCCCAAACAACTTTTGGTAACATTCTAAAAGCCACAACTACCTGTACATTTGGTTCAAGAGCTTTTAATTCTTCAATAAAAGTTTGATCTTTTAAATTAGTAGGTTGCAAAACCTTTAAACCTTTGCTCACCGCAAATTTTTTCACCGGACTTTCCTGTAATTTTCTTCCTCTTCCAGCGGGTTTATCGGGGGCTGTTATTACGCCAACTACATTATAATTGGCGTTTAATATACTTTCCAGGCTGGCCACAGCAAAATCTGGCGTGCCCATAAATACTATTTTTAATGATCTCATCATCTATTTATTTGGTAAACATTCCCGTTTTTTCGAGAAATTAATTCTTTGTCTATTAATAATCGTAAAACTTCTAAAACCTGATCTTCGGGATAATTAATGGCCTCGGTGAGCTGCCGCGAAGAAGCGTTAGAGGTTTTTAAAATGTTTATTATTTCTTTATAAATCGCATTTTTAAGCTCTCTGGTTAAAGGCGCAGCTTGTTTTTGGCAAACCGAACAAATTCCGCAGTTTTCTACTTTTTTCTCTCCAAAATATGCGAGTAATTGCTTGCTTCGGCAAATCTTCTCATTCTCCAGATAAGCCAAAACCGAATCTATTTTTTCTTTTTTAGACTGGTTATGTTGCTTTATATATGGCGCCAACGGAAAAATAACTAAATCGTCTTCCCGTGGAACCAAAAATAAAACGGTTGCATCGTGTTCAGCAAAAACGTATTCCAGCACCTGGTCTTTTTCCAGCTCCTGAAGAAATTTTAGCGCTTTGTCTTGCTCTATATTAGATTTTTTACAAATAGAAGCCAGGTCTATCGTGGTTTTATTCTCCAGGATTCCACCGTAGGTTCTTAAAAGCGCTTTTACAAAACTTTCGTATTTCTGATTTTGCTCTAAATAATACTGAAGTTGTTTTCCAGAAATGATAAAATGAATACTGGTTCTTTTGTGAAATTCCTTTGATAGTTTTAGAACGCTGCATCTATCTAAAAGCTGAAGCACCTCGTAAGTTTTAGAAAATGGAAGTTCGTATTGAGCACAAAATTTAGAAAAACTAAAATTATGTTCGGTTTCCTCTCCTTCGCCGTAGGCTATCCTGAAATAGGTATTAAGCTTTTTATAAACCAGTTTTACATCTTCTAATTGTGGCAAATTAGCGAGAAACTGATTTTTTAAAACCGGGATGTCGCTCTTATTAGTTAAAATTGTAGCATCTGCTTTTGCTCCATCTCTCCCTGCGCGTCCGGCTTCCTGGAAATAGCTTTCTAAAGATTCTGGTAAATTTAAATGAATTACCTGTCTAACATCTGGCTTATCTATTCCCATCCCAAAAGCAGTGGTAGCCACCATAATATGATGCTTATTCTCTAGCCAGCTGGTAAGCTTTTTTGTTTTTTCTTTAGGTTGTAATCCCCCGTGGAAGGCATCAGCTTTGTAGCCTTTTTTGATCAATAAATCAGCTATTTCCAGACTGGCTTTTCGGCTTCGAACATATATTATCGCAGCCTCATTTTTATTATTCAGGAGTTGAAATAATCTATAATATTTATCTTCAGCTATTAAAACATTATAGGCAAGATTTGAACGATAAAAAGAATCTTTTAAAACTTCAATATCTTCCAGTTCCAATTCTTTTACAATGTCTTTCACCACCGCCGGGGTTGCTGTTGCAGTAAGTGCAATGAAAGGTATTTCTGGTTTTAAATCTTTGAAGAGTGAAATATTTCTATATGCGGGTCTAAAATCGTGACCCCATTGCGAAATACAATGTGCTTCATCTACTGCAATAAGGTTAACATTCATCAACTTAATGCGTTCCTGTACCAGGTCTTGTTGCAGTCTTTCAGGAGAAAGATAGAGAAATTTATAATTTCCGTAAATACAATTATCAAGCGCTGCATCCAGGTCGCGGTAAGCCATTCCGCCGGTTAATGCCATTGCTTTTATTCCTTTTTGCTGAAGCGCATTTACCTGGTCTTCCATTAATGCAACTAATGGAGAAATTACAATACATATTCCGTCTTTAATTAATGCAGGTACCTGGAAGCAAAGTGACTTCCCGCCTCCTGTTGGCATTAGCGCCAGCACATTTTTTTTCTCCAGGAGTTTTTCTATAACAGGTTCCTGTAGCGGCCTGAAGGACGAGTGTCCCCAGTATTTTTTTAATATGTAATGTGCATCCTGCAAATAGCTTATTCAATTTTATTTAAAATGAACTGAATTCTTTCAATAATAGAGGTTTTAGGAACTTCAATAGGGGTATAACCGTAAGTTTTATAGGTTTCAAAAAGATACTTAGAGATTAAGCTAGCTTCTTTAAAAGACTCGTAACGCTCGTTATCGCTTTGGTAAATTTCTTCCCAGGGCGGTAAAAAGAATATTTTATCGTAAGAATATTCTTTACAGGTATTGGTAAAATAAGTAGAATATTCGGTTTTAAAATAATCCATATAAGCCAATACATCTGGGAGGCCACGGTCTATAAAAATGGTTGAAGCCGGTAGCATATCGGCCTCACGATGCTGAATTTTTCGACCTTCCAGTAATTTTTCACTAAAAAGCACAGGTTTTTCAAGAAATAATTGGTCTATACCCTGTTTTTGGGCTTCTAAAGTTACCTGCCTGGAAATTTCATGAAGACATTCGTGTCCATGTTTTTCCAACTGGCGTATTATAGAAGATTTTCCGGTACCGGGGCCACCGGTAATTACTATTTTCTGTTTTTTCACGCTGCAAATTTCGACATTTGAAATTGATTATAAAAATGTATGCAATCCATGTATCTTTGCAGCCTAAAATTAAGTTAGAAAATTATGAGTGGAGCGAAAGATCAGGAAGAGTTTTATAACAAGTTAAGAGCGCAATTACAGGATACATCTCTTTGGCCATCTGAATATTTATATAAATTTATAGTTCCTGCAAAGTCCAATCAGGTGAAAATTATTGAGGAGATCTTCAATAATATGGGAGCTGTGATTACTACCAGGAAGTCTAAAAAAGGAACTTATATAAGTACATCGGTAAATGTGCGAATGAAGAATCCCGATGCTGTAATTGAAAAATACAAAGAAGTGGCAGAAAAAGTTGAGGGTGTTATCTCTCTTTAATCCTTTCAAAAGGGGGTAATTAACAAAAAAGCTGACCGCAGATTGTAAAAAATTATTTTCCGAATTACCTTTCTAAAAACTGTAGATTTTTTAATTTTTCAAAAATTTTATCTATCCCGATAATATTTAGTATTTTGCAGCGATTAACTTCTACAGTAAATTACCTCTGGGGGAAGCCTATGAGGCATTAAAGGGAAGATTTTTTTGATTTTGAGCCTGGCCTCAAAGTATTTAAGTCTCGATTATCGAGTAAAGTATCATCTTATAAATTTCAATTTTGACACACGCATTAGAATATAACTCCGAAAGGAGACACTTGATTATTCCCGAATACGGGAGACATCTTCAAAAAATGGTAGAAGAAGCCATTGAAATTGAAGATGATAAAGAACGAAACCAGGTAGCAAAGTCTATTATTGCCGTAATGGGTAATATGCAACCGCATCTTCGCGATGTACCCGATTTTCAACATAAACTATGGGATCAATTATTTATAATTAGTGATTTTAAGCTTGATGTAGAATCACCTTTTCCTAAACCAACCCGGGAAATGCTGGAAGAGCGTCCTGAAATGTTGGGTTATCCGCAGAATTTTCCAAAATATCGTTTCTACGGAAATAATATTAACCGAATGATTAATGAGGTTAAAGATTGGGAAGAAGGTCCTTTAAAAGAAGGTTTGGTTTTGACGATAGCCAACCATATGAAAAAATCTTACCTTAATTGGAATCGTGATACTGTAGAAGATGAGATAATTTTTGAGCATCTTCGGGAACTTAGCGGCGGGAAAATTAATTTAAAAAACGCCGATGAAGATCTTAGTGATGCTTCAAGCCTTATTAGAAATAAGAAGAAGCACACCGGTAAAAACAATAATCCTAAAAAATCCAACCGCAAAGGTGGAGGTGGCCGCAAGCGCTACTAAATAATATTTTACTTTCATGGGAACTTTCCAAATTGAAGGCGGGCAGCAACTTAGTGGCGAAATTCAGCCCCAGGGAGCCAAAAACGAAGCCCTGCAAATTCTATGTGCCGTATTATTAACTTCAGAAGAAGTTGTGATTAATAATATTCCAGATATCCTGGATGTGAATAAATTAATTCAGCTTCTTGAAAATCTTGGAGTAAAGATTAAAAAACTTGGAAAAGGAAGTTATTCTTTTAAAAGTGATGATCTGGATCTAGATTATTTAAGCAGTGACCAGTTTAAAAAAGACGGTAGTGGTTTGCGAGGATCAATTATGATCGTGGGACCATTACTGGCAAGATTCGGTAAGGGATTTGTACCAAAACCAGGCGGAGATAAAATTGGTAGAAGAAGACTGGATACGCATTTTGAAGGTTTTATTAAACTGGGTGCTAAATTTAGATACAATAAAGAAGAACGTTTTTACGGCGTAGAAGCTCCAAATGGATTGAAAGGCAGTTATATGCTTTTGGAAGAAGCTTCGGTAACCGGTACGGCAAATATTGTAATGGCAGCTGTTCTTGCTGAAGGAACTACTACAATTTATAACGCCGCTTGCGAACCTTATTTACAGCAACTTTGCAATATGCTGAATTCCATGGGCGCAAAAATTAGTGGCGTAGGTTCTAACCTTTTAACTATTGAAGGTGTGGATTCCCTAAAAGGTTGCGAGCATAGAATTCTTCCAGATATGGTTGAAATCGGTTCCTGGATTGGTATGGCGGCGATGACCAAGAGTGAACTTACCATTAAAAATGTAAACTGGGACATGTTGGGGATTATTCCAACAACTTTTAGAAAATTAGGAATTACCATAGAACGCAAAGGAGACGATATTTTTATTCCTGCGCACACCAATGGCTACGAAGTTCAAAGTTTTATAGATGGTTCTATAATGAATATTAGCGATGCTCCCTGGCCAGGTTTTACTCCAGATTTATTGAGTATTATTCTGGTGGTTGCTACCCAGGCTCGCGGAAGTGTACTTATTCACCAAAAAATGTTTGAAAGTAGATTATTCTTTGTAGATAAACTGATAGATATGGGAGCGAAGATTATTCTTTGTGATCCGCACCGGGCTACGGTAATTGGGCACGATTTCCAGTCGCAGTTAAAAGCTACCACAATGACTTCTCCAGATATTAGGGCCGGAATTTCCTTATTAATTGCTGCACTTTCAGCAAAAGGAACTTCTACCATACACAATATTGAACAAATAGACAGAGGTTACGAAAATATAGATGAACGTCTTAAAGCACTTGGCGCTAAAATAGAGCGCGTAGCTTAAAGCTTTTGCAAAGAAAAACCCTGGATTCTGAAATAAATTCAGGATGACTAATAAATAAAAAATCCAGATGATTAATTCATCTGGATTTTTTTGTTAGAATTTTTCTGAAACTAAACTTCGGTTTCAGCTTTTTTCTTGTTCTCTTTATAATGGAAAAGATTATGTTCTTTAATCATTTTAGTTGTTTTTTCTGGAAGCATATCTTCCCAACCTTCTTTTCCTTCACTAATCATTTGTAAAACTTCTCTTGAATAAACATCCAGAATTTCAGGATTATAATTCTCAATATCTTCAACTCTACCATTATACTTAAAGAATTTATACAATTCTTTCATTCTAGGATGAACTTTTAAGTTATCGCTGGTAGTAATTTCTCCGGTTTCTGGATCTTTAAGCGGGTAGAGGTAAACCTTAAGGTCTTTAAAGAATAATTTACCAAAAGCTTCCAGAATACCACCACTTAGATGCCTGTAATATTTCTCATCAAACACATCTACCAGGTTATTTACACCCATAGTTAAGCCCATTCTTTGCTTAGAATATCTTGAGAAGTATTCAACTACACGATAATATTCCTGGAAATTGGAAATCATTACGGTTTGTCCCAGGGAGCATAAAAGTTTTGCCCGGTCCATAAAATCGCGTTCATCAATTTCACCTTCGGCCCTTAGATTAGAAAGGGTAATTTCAAAAATAACTTCGGTATTTTCTTTTTCTACCTTGCTTTCTTTCAGGAATAATTCAAGCGAACGCTCGTACATATCCATATTTACCTTAGTTACGGGTCTAAAACTTCCGCGTAGCGCAAGGATATTCTTTTTATAAAGTATTTTGGCTGGAAGTACGTTATTACCATCTGGAGCGAACATCACGGCATCTGTCATTCCGTTTTTAACCAGCTGTAAGCTCATTAAACGGTTGTCTACACCTTCAAATCGTGGTCCGCTAAAATTTATGGTATCAATTTCTATTTGATCTTTGTCTATATGATCGTAGAGGTAACGTAAAAGTTTCTTAGGATTATCATATTTATAATAAGCTCCATATATAAGATTTACGCCCAGTATTCCAAGGGTGTTTTGCTGGTGGCGGGCATCGTTTTCGTGAAATCTTACGTGCAGGCTAATCTCGTTATAATCTTCTTCCGGACTTACCTGATATCTAATTCCTACCCAACCGTGGCCTTTATATTTTTTTGCAAAATCTATAGTAGCAACGGTATTAGCGTAACTAAAAAAAAGTTTATTTGGGTGTTTTTCACGGGAAATGCGTTGCTCAATCAAGCCAATTTCATGGGAAAGCATCTTTTTTAACCGTGCCTCGGTTACATATCTCCTGTCATTTTCCACTCCGTAAATAGCATCACTAAAGTCTTTATCGTAGGCACTCATGGCTTTTGCGATAGTACCGGAGGCGCCACCGGCTCTAAAAAAATTTCTTACCGTTTCCTGGCCGGCACCAATTTCAGAAAAAGTTCCGTAGATATTTTCGTTTAAATTAATGCGAAGTGCTTTACTTTTTATTGAAGGAACATTTTCAAATTCCTTATCGCCCATTATTGTAATTGGCATAATTTTTCTTTTATGTGTGGTTTCTTTTTTGCTTAATCCAAAGGTACTAAAATCGGTAAGGTATTGAAAAAAAATATCTTTACTTTTGCCTAAAACATAGAATTCTTGGAAGTAATATTTTTAGGTACAGGCACCTCACAGGGAATCCCTATTATAGGCAGTAAACACCCGGTTTGCCTTAGTGATAATCCCAAAGATAAACGCTTGCGGGTATCGGTTTTAGTAAAATGGGAGGAGTATAATATCCTTATAGATTGTGGTCCCGATTTTAGAATGCAAATGCTGGCTAACCCTGTAGAAAGCCTTGATGCCATTTTGTATACCCACGAGCATAACGACCATACTGCAGGTTTAGACGATATTAGGCCATTTTTCTTCCGCCAGGGAGATATCCCGGTTTTTGCACATAAAAGAGTGCTGGATTCGCTTAGAAAGCGATTTGAGTATATATTTACTTCAACAAATAAATATCCCGGGGCGCCAGGGGTACAGGAGAACGAAATTGTAAATGAAGCTTTTTACTTCAAAGATTTAAAAATTACTCCTATAGATTATATGCATAACCGCTTACAGGTTTTTGGATTTAGGCTTAAAGATTTCGCTTATCTAACAGATCTTAAGTCTATTGAAGAAGAAGAAGTTCAAAAACTGGATGGCGTAAAGGTGTTGGTAGTAACCGCTTTAAGAATAGAGCCGCACCATTCTCACTTAAATCTCGAGGAAGCCTTAGAATTTATAGCAAGAGTTAAGCCCGAAAGAGCCTATTTAACCCATATTAGTCATTTACTGGGCTTTCATGAGGAAGTGCAGCAACAACTTCCCGAAAATGTATTCGTGGCCTACGATAACCTAAAAATCACCATTTAAAATGCGTAAAAATTTATTACTTTACCTTTTTATCTTTTCACTTTTGTTTACCATTTTTATTTATGTGAACGATAAAAAGATTCTTGATGCCCGCGATGCTGAAATTCAAAAATTGAAAGCCGAAGTTGAACGTCTGGAATTAGAGAATGAATCTGCAGCTGCTTTAAACCAAAATGGAAGTTATTTTTCTTTGATGGATAACGAAGATGCAATGACTTATTTTGAAAATAAAGGCATTGAAGCCAAAGATGTTCGTGAGGCTATAGAAAATGAATTAATGAACCAGAATAAGGTAAACGAGGATAATTCTTATGTGCCTTTTGATGGGATGGAAGGCGATATGCACATTAATAAAATTAAAGTTCTAAACCATAAATGGGTTGTTGCCGATTTTACCGATGGCACCTATTGGGGCGAAGTATTTTTCACCTATTTTATTGATGAAAACGGGAAACCCGAACTAATTATAGAAAAATCTTTTATTTACCCGGGAGCTAATTAAATACGCTTTTTAAGCCATTCTCTTAATTCATAGAAATTCTGTGGAGCAACACCGTGGCCCACAGGAAATTCGGAATAGCTGTTTTCAATATTCAATTCATCCAATACAGGTTTGGTTTTCCTGGCCCATTCTACAGGAATCACCTGGTCTTGAGAACCGTGTGAACAATAAAATGATAGTTTAGAGAAATCGTTTTTCTCAAATCCCGGAGTTATAATTTCATTATTGATATAACCGCTAAGGGCAACAATGTTTTTAACTTTTTTGGGATAGGAGAGGGCTACTGCATAACTTAAAATGCTTCCCTGGCTAAAACCTAAAAGCGTTACATTTTCAGCATCTAAATTATAGGCCTCAATCGCTTCATCAATAAATTTGGCAATTAGATCTCTTGATTTTTTGGCCTGCGCATCGTCGCTAAATTTGCCATCCTGGTTATCCCAGTGAATTGCATACCACGCATTTCCATAAGGCTGCATTGCGTAAGGTGCTTTTACCGAAATCACGAATAATTCATCGGGTAATTCTTCAGCAAAAGAGAAAAGGTCGTTTTCATCGCTACCGTAGCCGTGAAGCATAATAAGCAATGGTGTCTTTTCAGTTTGGGTTTTCGGTTTTCTTATAATGTGGTGTAGAGAAAGTTCTTTGGTATTCATTTAATTTATTGTACTAAACCATTTTTGAAAATATGCGCCTAAAATTGGAACTTCTTTTTGTTCGCCCTGAATTGCGGTTACCAGGCCATAAATACCTAAAACCGCAATAAAAATATAAAAGGCAGATGAAATTAACCAGCTGTCAAATAATCCAACCAACACTCCTAAAACATAGAAAGTGACATGGATGCCAAAAGCCTGCCTAATATGAAATGAAGCAAACGGATTTTTATTTTCGTTGTTCATAAAATAGGCTATAATGGTGCCAATAATCGTGAGATAGGCAACTATAGCTGGGGTTTTTCCTTCTTCGGCAACTGTTTTCATAGCTGGTTTTCTAGGTTGTAAAGGTATTAAATTTATAGTGAAATCTATAAACCAAAATCTCCCGCTTTGGTAATTATTCCCAAAGCTTTTCCTTTTATTTGATGCCCTTTAAAAATACTGTTTGTTGAAGTCGAAAAAATATGGGCTTCGGTAAATTCATATTTTTCATTTGGGATAAAAAGACTAAGATCTGCAGGATTTCCTTCTTTAATTTCTATGTCTTCTAACCCAAATCTTTGTTTTCCTTTAGAAAGCATTTCTATAACTTCTTCGGTAGAAAAAATTGTACTTAATGCTCCAAAAGCAGATTCCAAACCAATACTTCCATATAAAGCATTATCAAATTCTACTTTTTTATGCTCGGTATCAATGGGAGTATGATCGCTGGTAATCATATCTATAGTTCCGTCTTTTAAGCCTTTTATGAGCGCTTTTATATCTTCTTTAGTTCTAAGTGGAGGCAAAACCTTAGCATTGGTATCAAAGTCCTGCAGTAGTTCATCGGTAAATATTAGGTTATGAATAGCTACACTACAGCTTACATCCAGGCCTTTCTTTTTAGCTTCCTTTATTAAGGAAACCGATTTTTTAGTAGAAATTGTAGGAATATGCAGTTTGCCACCGGTGTATTCCAGAAGATATAGGTCTCGCGTAATTTGCAATTCTTCGGCAAGGTTGGGAATTCCTTTTAACCCTAACGAGGTACTGCTTTGTTCTTCGTTTACCATTCCTTTACCGGCAATACGATCTTCCTGCGGAAAAGATTGCACTAATCCTTCAAAATTTTGAGCATATTGAAGCGCGATTTTTAGCAAATTTGGATTTTTCACAGCACGTTTATAATCTCCAAAAGCAATGGCACCTCCCTGTTTCATATCATAAAGTTCAGCAAGATCTACACCTTCACTTTTAATGGTTAAAGCTCCTGTAGGAAACATTTTAACCGGGTGATGTGCTGCTTTTGATTTTACCGAAGTAATTGCGCCATTATTGTCAAGAACCGGAAACGTATTAGGGTTTAAAGCAATACTGGTAAATCCGCTTTTTGCTGCTGTATCAAGGCCGTTAGCAATTGTTTCCCGCTCTTCAAAACCGGGTTCTCCAAAACTCACACTACTATCAAACCAGCCCCGGGAAACGTGAAGGTTTTCTTCTGAAATCACTTTATCGGCTTTGGTAGAAATATCGTTTCCAATTTTTATTATAATCCCATTCTCTATTAGAATATCCAGCTTTTTTTTGTGGTAAGCTGAGTGTTTATCTATTATTGTTGCCGATTTTAAAAGTAGTTTCATTTAGTTATGTTTTTGTCTCAATCTGTTGCTAATCCCGATTCAGTAGTAATGCGATTATTTCAAATATTTTAAAAGAAACATCTCCGCGCTTAAAAATATAAGTGCAAAAATAACAAAGCATTTCCAAAGCTCGTTGCTTTGTGCCGCGGCATTTATTTCATTAAAATAAGAGCCTATATTATCGTGTATTTTTACATTTTCTGTTTCCCGGGGAATATTATATTCCAATTCACTTTCGGTCCTGGGCGAGTTAAAACTTATGTAGCCCTGGTTTTCGTTTTTGTATTCCAGCGAATAATTTCCTGAAGCTATATCGAGGCCGGAAGTTAAAATCTCCAGATTATCGCCCAGGGCTCGTTGCTGCGGAATAAAATCTTCGGTATCTGAAACAATATGAACAACCTCGTCTTGCTGGGTTTGAAGCGGAATATTGATCTCGTTTTCCTGCCCCGTTTCGTAGTATAAATTTGGCGTTTTCAAAGCACTAAGACCTATGTTATAAAAAACAGGAACAATTAATGGTGAATTTCTGAAATTTGAATTTTCAGAATTTAAGGCTGCAGAAAATATGAACACATCATTATTTTCCATTAAAAATGCGGAATTGTCCTGAAATGAAATCACCCTATTCCCATTTTGCATATTAAAGTAGGTCTGCACTTTCGGATAATCAAAATTATCAATTCTTTCTTCAAAAACTCCGGCGAGTAAAGGATGATCAAAAGATAATTCGGTTATTAAAGTTTCGCGGGTTTTTAATTCAGAAAATTTTGGTGCATTTATTCGGTTAAGAAAGTTATTGTAAGAATTTATATCTAAGTTTTCTGCAGGAATAATTACCAGTGGAACCACATTCTTTTGAAGGTTTAAAAGGTTAGATTCTAAAGCGCCCGAAATGGTTTCCAGCTCATTTAGCACCACCAAATCTGCGGAGTTTAAGCTATTAAAATCAAGTTGATCTATTTCAAAGATTTCAGTATTAAATTCAGGCGGAGTAAGGATGCGGCTAAGAAAACTGGCATCTGTATTCTGACTTATAACCACTACATTGGCTGGTTCAAGCTTATTTAAGCTAAAAAACATCGAATTATCGTAATTCAAAGAGGCGTCTTCAATACTTATTCTTCCTTTAGAAATTTCTTCTTCATTTATTTTAAAAATGGTTTCCGTTGTTTGATTTTCCTTAAAATTTACGGCAGTTTTTGCTAAAAGTTCTTCCCCGTTATAAACCGAAACACTTACAGGTTCTAAAATTTCCACAGAACTGCTTAATAAGACCTTTAAGCTAATTTCAGAAGCTTCGCGATTGCTTATAGATACAGAGTCTATACTGATATTCTGAGTATTTTCGGGAATTGCAGGAATTAAATGGTAATTTATATTGGACTTATATGATAAGTCTTCAGGCTTCAAATTTTGCTGAAAATCAGAAATAAAAATGACATTTTTGTCTCCGGTAGAACTTTTCAGAAGTTGTTGAGCTCTTAAATTCAGCGTATTAAATTCGGATGAATTTTCTGCAAAATCGATGTTTTGAAGTTCGGTGATTAATTCTTCCGCAGTAAGGTTTTTAAACTCGTTAGTATGGGTAAACAGGCTTATTTCTTTATCTTCAGGAAGATTTTTAATCAAATCCTGAATGGTGGCGGGCAGTAGTTCGCCATTTCTGCCGGTGGCTTCCATACTGTAAGAATTATCTAGAAAAATAAGCTGAGCACTTTGGGTTGCTTCAGGGTTTTTAGCAGGAAAATAGGGTTGAGCAAACGCTAAAATTAAAGCGGTGAGCATAAGCATTCTTGTAGCCAGTACCAACCATTTTTTTAAGCGAGAGCTCTTTCGGGTTTGGCGAATTACTTTCTTTAAGAATTTTACATTGGTAAAATCTTCCTTTTGAAAACGGCGTATTTGAAATAAGTGAACAGCCAGCGGTATGAGTAGTAAAAACAGGGCATAAAGTAATTCCGGCTGTTTAAATTCCATAAAGCTTTAAAAAGTTTTTCAAATATATGAAATGGAATTTAAGCTAAGGCCGTTTAATTTTGAATTTAAAAGTACTGCCTTTGCCTTTTTCTGAAATTACTTCAATACTGCCATTCATTTGTTCTATATGTTTTTTAACCGTGGCAAGGCCTATGCCGCTACCGGGATTGCCGTACCTGTCTTTGGCATCTAGAGTAGCAAAAAGCTGAAAGATCTTTTCCTTATCGGTAGCAGAAATTCCAATGCCATTATCGCTAACTTCAAAACAATAATAAGTTGAAGTAGTTTTGAAATTAATATCCACTTTTCTAACTTCTGTAGTGTTGTATTTTAAAGCGTTGCTTATTAGATTCATAAAAACCTGGCTAAGCGCAGCTTTATTTATATTTTTAAGATGCCCCTTATCGGGGTAGGTGATTTCTACATCTTCTTCCAGTTTATAAAGATCTGTAATTCGCTTTAAAAGGGTAGGGAGGTGCACATCTTCATAATCTTTTTCTAAAACGTGATCGCTGCGATAAAAACTTAAAATTCCATCTACATAATTGCGAAGGGAATAAGACGATTCTACTAAAAAATCGAGATACTGCCTGCTTTGTTCATCAAGTTTTTCGTTGTTTTCGTCTTTAAGCAATTCGGTTAAGGAAATAATATTGGCGAGCGGCGATTTAATATCGTGCGAAACCAGGCTGGCAAATTTTTCCAGTTCCTTATATTTTTGCTTCAATTTTCGCTGTACGTGTTGAAGTTTGTTTTTATGTTTTCGCGATTCAAAGAGATTCATACTTTGGTTCGCTAAAGCCAGTAAAGATTTTTTCTGATCTTCATCTAACTCCCTAATTCTTGTATCAAAAATGCAGAAAACGGCTATTGCGTGGCCATTTGCATTTAAAAGGGGCACCCCTGCATAAAAATGATACTCACGATCGTAAATGTTCCTGGCATTTTCAAATAACCCTGGATGCTCGCCACTATTTATTATAAAGATTTCTTCGCTTGTGTGAATGGAATGCTCGCATAAAGCATTTTCCCGGGGAAGTTCGGCCAGTTGAGTACCGTAAGCCGATTTATACCAGATATTATTTTTACCAATAATACTAATTTTTGCTACTGGAACCTGGCAAATCTTTGCCGCTAAAAAAGTAAGCTGATCGTAGTCCTTGTCTTCTCCCGATTTAAAAATTGCATATTCAGCAAGTGCTGCCCGACGTAATCGCTCAGTTGAAGAAATTTTTTTTTGTTGCATACTTTTTTGCAATTAATACAATAATATAAAAAAATTCTTCGATTTTTGATGAAAAAGCTTACTATTTAAGCTTTTCGGCTAATAGAAAAATCAAATCTGGTACCTTTTCCTATTTCCGAATTCACTTTTAAATTTCCGCCTAAATTGCCCACCAATCTTTTTACTGTAGAAAGCCCAATACCATTGCCTTTATTTCCAGAGCGATCACTTTTAGCAACGGTGGTAAAAAGTTTAAAAATATCATCTTCTTTCTCCTTTGGAATACCTATCCCGTTATCCTGTATGCTGAAGTAATAAAAGTCGGGGTTTTGAGAGAATTCAATATCAATAACAATCTTGGGTTTATCGTTGTACTTAAGGCTGTTTCCTAATAAATTTAAAAAGATTTGTTCCAGGGCTGCACGGTTAGAACTAATAATGCTATTATCTTCTGGAAGGTTAATTACGCAATCTTCTGTAATATTTAAAAGGTCTATAATTTCTTCCAGCAGTTGGTGCACATCAAATTCTTCGCTGTTTGAAGCGGCAATATTATCGCTCTCATAATGATCTAAAATGCCATTTATGTAACTGCTAAGCTTTAATCCCGCTTGTTTTAGGTTTTTTAAATAATCTAAACCTTCTTCTCCAAGTTTACTACCAAATTTAGCTTTTAAAATATCTGCAGAGATAATCATATTTGCCAGTGGCATTTTCATATCGTGTGAAACCACCCCGGCAAAATCCTTGAGCATTGCATTATGCTCGTTTAATTGCCTTTTAATATTCTCCAGGTAATCGTTTTTTCGTTTTAATTCCAATAGAATTTCTACCTGTTTTGCTAATGATTTTAATGCCTTTTTTTGTTCCTGGCTTAGTTTATTCGGTTTTGTATCAATTACACAAAGAGTGCCCAAAACCATATCATCATAGTTTTTTAGAGGCATACCGGCATAATAAATTATAGGGTCACTATCGGCAAGCACAAAAGGATTATCTAAAAACCGTCCATCTAACCGGGTATCTTCAATCTCCATTAGTTTCTCCGGTTCCAGAATGGCGTGACTACAAAACGAAATATCCCGTTCTGAGGTGCACATATCTGTACCATATTTAGATTTAAACCACTGCTCGTGTTCCCCAACAAGGGAAATTAAAGAAATTGGTGTTTGGCAAATAAAAGACGCGAGTTGAGTGATATTATCAAATTCCTCTTCGGTGGGACTGTATAAAATGTTGGCGTCCTCAAGCGCTTTTAATCGTTGGCTTTCGTTATCTGGAATAGCAGGACTTAACATATATTTGAAGATTGCATTAAAACAAATTTAACAAAATTAAGTGTAACCTGTTAAACTTTTGCTAATACTTTTCGAAGACTCCTAATCCGAATAATGCAAAATCGTATTTAACGGGATCTATTGCATCCAACTTTCGCAACGCTTTATCCAATTCATTTAAAGCTTTGGCATCATTAGCTTTGCGTTTTAAGAGTTTTAATTTCCTGGCTACATTTCCAGAATGTACATCTAAAGGGCAACTTAATTGCGAAGCATTAAGCTTGTCCCAAAGGCCAAAATCTACACCGGCCTGGTCTTTTCTCACCATCCATCGCAGGTACATATTTATTCGTTTTGCAGCCGAATTCTTCAGCGGATCACTTACATGTTTTTGGGTTCGTGGAGGATGCGGGATTTCAAAAAATATTTTCTTGAATTCGTGAATAGCGGGTTGAAGGGAATCTTTTTCAGCATATTGTGTAAAAACAGTTTCAATACCACCGTGGTTTAAGTAGATATTTTTTAATGCTGAAATAAAATAAATAAGATCAATATCATTAAAAGTGCGATGAACAAATCCTCTTAAACTTTCCAAATCACCCTCAGAATGATTAATAATGAAATCGTGCGGACTGCGGTCCAGCATTTCCATTAAGCGATTTGCGTTCTTGAGAATACTTTTTCGGTTTCCCCAGGCAATTGTAGCGGTAAGAAATCCGGCAATTTCAATATCCTCTTTTTTACTGAATTGATGCGGAATTTGAATAGGATCTGATTCTATAAATTCTGGCGTATTGTATTGTTCGACTTTAAAATCGAGAAAAGATTTGAGTTCACTTTTTTTCAAACTGCTTAAATTTCCTTTTTGTCAATAATTTTTCCGTCCTGCATAGTGATTTTCCGGTCGGCCATATCGGCGAGTTCCTCGTTATGGGTTACAATCACAAAAGTTTGCTGAAACTCGTCCCTAAGTTTAAAGAATAATTTATGAAGGTTTTCAGCAGATTCGGTATCTAAATTTCCCGAGGGTTCATCGGCAAAAATCACTGCGGGATTATTAATTAGAGACCTTGCAACCGCAATGCGTTGTTGCTCGCCGCCACTAAGTTCAGCGGGTTTATGATGTGCACGGTTTTTAAGTCCTAAAAATCCTAAAAGTTCTTTTGCGCGTTCTTCAGCCTTTTCTTTGGGCGTATTATTAATAAATGCCGGAATGCAAATATTCTCTAAGGCAGTAAATTCAGGCAATAATTGGTGAAACTGAAAGATAAACCCAATATTCTTATTTCTGAATTTAGATAAATCCCTGGATGAAAGTTTATAAATATCGGTATTGTTAATCTCAAGCGTAGAATCTTTGTTTTTTTCTGGTTTATCCAGCGTTCCCAGAATTTGAAGTAAAGTGGTTTTACCCGCTCCCGACGCACCCACAATAGAAACAATTTCGCTTTTTTTAATATGAAGGTCGAGCCCTATTAGTACGTGCAGGTCTCCGTAGAATTTATGAATATTTTTGGCTATTATCATTTTTCGCTAGATAATCGAGATTTAAAAGCTCCAGGACTTTCCCCAGAAATTAATTTAATACTGAAAACGCCTTTTAACCTGGTTATAGAGATTTATTAGGCTCGTGAAAATTAGCCAAATTCAGCAAAACCCCCAAGCTAAGAATTGAATATGTTTTTTACCCGGTTGTAGTCTATATAATATACTATTCGTAGGCTAAAATTATGTCGCGCCGGCCTGTTGAATAAATTATCCAAACTTTGCTGAAAATCGAGATAACTTAATTCATCCTGGTTAAAAATAGAATTTCTATAGAGTAAAATAGCTTCACTGCCGGGAGCAAACTGCCAGCGGTAGCTTAGATCCAGATTCCAGATATTAAAATTAGCATCGGGATTGTAATTTTCTTCCCTGTCGTAATTTATAGAAGTTAAACTTCCATCTTCGTTTAATTTTGAAAAGCTTCCATCTTGAAACTGCGCCACAGACCAAAAATTTCTAAAACTTAAATTTAAACCCTGTTTCGTGGTGAAATTATAATTCGCCTGAAGCGAATTTTCAAAACTTTTCATATCCCTGTTTCCAAAAATCACATCTCGCGGTTGAAGGCCTACAAAGCTGGGACGATTAATTTCGTTATCGTATTCAAAACCATAAATCACTAAAAACTTATTGTTTATACGAATTCTCGGCTCAAAAATAAAATTAAAACTTTCCCGGGAACTTTTACTAAAAGTTTGGTAGGTACTGCGAACATCTACAGCTAACTTTTTCCTATAATCTGAAGATATCCAGCCGTTTGCCACAATATTTGGTTGGTAGCTAATAAAAGTATTTTCCCTTCGTGGTTCAAAAAAGTCTTTAAAAGCCGAATTTATTTCAGCAAAACCTCCAAAAGCAAATCGGTCGCGGGTCATGGCAAAAATACTTACACCACCACCGGTTGCCACGTTCACATCAGGACGGTAACGCCGTTGGTGATTTGCATATAACTCTATGTTATATTGATTAAAAATGCCGGTGGGTTCAAAAGTTTGGTAAGAAGTATTCAGGTAAAAATTGTTGTAATTGTTTGTAAAACTTATTCCAAGATCATTAATATCATAAGTTTCGTTAGCAAATTCGTGAGAAACTCCATACCTAAGATTTCCTTTGGTTCTGTTTATTGAAAATAAAGAAGCGAAGCCGGTTTCATTTTGGCCTGGTAAATTCACATTACTCATTTTCGCTTCTCCTACAAAATTAAATGAGTTAGCTTTATTAAAAACGTCAAACAAAAATCCGGTAACATTGGCATCCCTAAAATTCCCTTCCCTGGTAACATTAGTATTAATTACACTAATAGAAGAATTTTTATTAAAACGTTGGTCAAGCAGCAGGATATTATAATTTGCGAGAGGTTCGGTAATTTTTTCCCTGCTGTTTCCGGTAAGGGTATCTCTAAAAATCGCTTTGGTTTCAGCAGTAACGGCATTAAAAAAACCAACACCCAGGCCTCTCTCGGTTCTTCCAGAAATCTTTAAAGCATTAATAAGATCGGTTCTTTCAGGATTTTCAAGAATTTCTTCATTATCGAGTTTTTCCTGCTGGGCGTTATTAAATCCAATAGGAGTATTTCCCACACGGCGCGAATAAAAAAGATCTCCTTTTGTAAAAAGTTCTGTTCCTTCGGTAAAAAATGCGCGATTTTCCCCAAAGATTTGTTCAAACGGGCCTAAATTTAATTCTACATCATCATACGCGACCTGGCCAAAATCTGGGACTAAAGTCATGTCTAAAGTAAAGGCTTTGCTAATTCCATATTTTACATCCAGGCCGGCATTAAAATTAGTTTCAGTTTGACCATCAAATATGTCTATTTCAGCTGAAGTATATGGATAAAAACTAAGTCGGGTAGGAGGTTCAATATTTTTAATACCTGTAAGCAAACCGGTTTGTTGACTCATTAAACCCACGGCTTTATCTACATAATTCCAGGTATAACTTTCATTTCTATGCGAAATTTGCCTTAAAAACTGAATTCCCCATTCCTGTTCCTGTTTTTCAGGAAATCGCAATGCAGCGTAAGGAATGCGAACTTCGGCATACCACCCATTTTCATCTTGAGAAACTTCTGCTTCCCAAACTATATTAAACCCGAAATCTTCGTTATTTCCGGTTATTTTGGCATCGGCTCTGGTACCTGCCGCGGTAACGGCAAACCTTATTTGATTTTCACCATCGTCATAAGTATTAATATCTATTTGAAAATAATCGCTTTGCTCCAAATTATCCCGTTGGGTAAACTGTTTTACAATCTTTTCCGGTTTATTTTCATATAAATATGCGGCGATATACAGCGCCTTATTAGTATAAACTACTTTTACTTCTGTATTATGACTTTGCGGAATAGGATTGCCATCACCGGGATAATACATTACAAAATTATTTGCGTTGGTAAGGTTATTCCAGGCTTTATCGTCTAAGATTCCGTCAATTACCGGAGATTCCTGAATTTTTGTTGCCGTATAATTTTTACGCGGAAGGCTCTCAATTTGAGCCGAAATTTGTTGAGTAAAAATGAAGAATATTAAAATTAATCGGATTTTTGCAGGCATTAATTGATAATTTGATTGAAAATAAGTTCAAATATATCATAGTTCTCAATGCAGTCAAAGCTTTGATTTAAATTCAAGTTAAACTATATCTAATTTGTTTATTATTACCTTAAATTTGCTAAACAAAATTAATCTATGAATACAGAAAATTTAGAACTGGCAACTTTGGCAGGAGGTTGTTTCTGGTGTACCGAAGCTGTTTTTCAACGTTTAAAAGGAGTAGAACAGGTACTTTCGGGATTTACCGGCGGAAATATAAAAAATCCTGCTTATCGTGAAATTATAACGGGCAGAACAGGTCACGCTGAAGCCATACAGATAAGGTTTAATCCAGGAATAATTAGTTTTCAGGATTTGCTGTATGTGTTTTTTGCCACACATGATCCTACCACATTAAATAGACAACAAAACGATGTGGGAACCCAGTACCGCAGTGCCGTTTTTTATCATTCTGAAAAACAGAAAGAAACCGCAGAAAAGGTGATTGAAGAACTGGAAGAAAAAAAGATATTTGAGAATAAAATTGTTACCGAAATAACTGCAGCAAAAGATTTTTATATTGCAGAAAAAGAGCACCAGGATTTCTATAACCAGCATAGACAGCAGCCATATTGCCAGTTTATTATAGATCCTAAAATAAAAAAACTAACTGAAGTCTTTTCAGATAAACTGAAATAATAAATAGATGGCTTATAAATTTAAAGAAGAATATAATATTGAGGTTACTGATGGACTTCAGCAAAATTATAAAAATATCCTTGAAGGGATAGGGGAGGATATTAGCCGTGAAGGCATAGAAAACACTCCAGAACGCGCAGCAAAAGCTATGCAATTCTTAACGCAGGGGTATAAAATGGATGCTAAAACCATTTTAGAAAAAGCGATGTTCAAGGAGAGTTATGATGAGATGGTGGTGGTAAAAGATATAGAATTATATTCTTTATGCGAACACCATATGTTGCCTTTTTTTGGAAAAGCTCATATTGCCTACATTCCTAACGGGCATATTGTTGGCTTAAGCAAATTACCCAGAGTGGTAGATGTTTTTGCACGCAGGCTACAGGTACAGGAGCGTTTAACGCATGATATTTTAGAATGTATAAACAACACCCTTAAACCAAAAGGAGTAGCAGTTGTTATAGAAGCCGTACATATGTGTATGATGATGCGAGGAGTGCAAAAGCAAAATAGCGCGACTACAACTTCAGGATTTAGAGGGCAATTTGAGAAAATAGAAACCAGAAATGAGTTTTTAAAACTCATTAGCTCAGATCTTAAATAACAAACTGGCACTTTATTTGCTTTATTTGGCTTAAAGCAATCAAAATGAAACTTTTAAAAGATAAATTATTTATAAAAGGCCTAATGTACGATGCTATTGGTATGGCTACTATGGCAATTCCTTTAGTTGGGCCGTTTCTTGATTTATTATGGGCGCCTTATGCAGCCAGAAAAATGGGCGAAATGTACCCTGGCAGAAAAGGAAAAGTAGCTTCTGTACTTGTATTTCTTGAAGAGATTTTACCGGGAACCGATATTATTCCAACATTTACGCTGATGTATTTCTATACTTTTGTGTGGAGTAAAAAGAAGCAGCCTAAAGAACGGGTAATTGAAGTTGAAATAATAGAGTAAAGCCTAAAGCTAATTTTCGATTAACGAAAACTCTTTCAAAATTTTATAAAAGCGGAATTCCTTATCGGGATTCCGTTTTTTTTGCATTTGTTGTAAATTATTTAAAAACTCTTTAACAGCGGCTACTCTTTGGTTTTAAATGTTTTGTGTAATTTATGCTGAATGCAAAATTTATAATATGGCAGAGTTTGAAAAGGACCGAAACACTATTTCCAATCCGTCAAAAATTTCTTTTTCCGGCTGGAAGAAAATAGCAATTATAATAAAAGATAAAATAGATGAGAATAACTTAAGTATAGTATCTGCCGGTGTAGCTTTTTATGCATTTTTAGCGATTTTTCCAGCTGTAATGGCGCTGGTTTCAATTTACGGGTTGGCGGTAAATCCTGAGCAAATTGAATATCAACTAAACCAGCTTGCTTCCATGGTGCCAGAAGAAGCCTTTGGGATTGTTGAAAAGAGACTGGAGGCATTTATTTCAACTTCGGGTAAAACATTAGGTTGGGGAATGGCAATAGGTATTTTATTTAGTATTTGGAGTGCGAATAAAGGAATGAAATCTTTATTTACCGGTATTGATATTGCTTATGCAACCCGCAGCACCCGGGGGTTTATAAAACAGAATGCACTTACTCTACTATTTACTTTTGCCGCTATTATTCTGGTGATTTTAAGTATGGGCTTAATAGTTGTTTTTCCAGCGGTAGTAGGGGAATTAGGCTTGCCTCAAAATATTGAAAACCTTATTAGCTGGTTACGCTGGCCAATTCTAGCATTAATTGTTGGATTTTTTCTTTGCATTATTTATAAATATGCTCCTGCGCGGAATAACCCGAAATTAAAATGGGTGGTTCCCGGAGCGTTGGTCGCCACTATTCTTTGGTTAATCGCTTCATGGGGTTTCTCTTATTATGTTAGTAATTTTGGAAGTTATGGGGAAGTTTACGGTTCTATTGCCGCAGTGGTTATTATGATGCTTTGGCTATTTATAAGCTGCTTTACCGTGCTTTTAGGAGCGCAACTAAATTCAGCTTCAGAGAGATATGCTAAGAAAGTTACCGCTTTTGAATAAAATTTCAACTGAATATTCTCTCGATCTAAGAGCGTTAAAACTGTGTTATTTGAAATCTCTTTAACGTTAAGTATTTAGAATTACCACGATATTTATATAAACCGAGAATTTTCGGAACTAAAACCAAAAAATAATATTATGAATAGTCAGGCAGTAATACAAAAAGGAATGAAATGGCTTAAACGAGCTGTTATCTTAAAAGCAGGAAAGGTGATTATGAAAAAACCGTCAAGTGCTCTTGGAGTAGGCGCGGTAGCAGCTGGAGCAGGAATTGCAGCCTATAGCTTTCTTAAAAAAAGAAAGAAAAATGACCTAACCCATATAGATAATATTGAAGACAATAATCCCGAAGTTAAAGGGAAAAAGAAAATTATAGTTTAAATACCCCAAATACTTAAAATTAGACCTCACAATTTCGCAGATGCGGGAATGTGAGGTCTTTTTATTTGCATAAAATAGATTGGGTCTTACTGTGTATTATTTAATTAAAGCAACCACCTTACTGAAACAGAAATATTTCTACCAATATTAGAGATACCGTCAGGTTTTAAACGGGAAAGATGTGAGATATAATCTTTATTCAAAATATTGTTAGCACTTACACCAATTCTCATTTCACTGGAATTAATAGTGAATTGTCCTCCAAATCCCGCACCTAATAGACCATAACCACCGGTGCGGGTTTCAAAAGTATCTACATTATTTTGATTAAATACATTTTTCAATCTTAAGAAAGCATATTTACTATATATTTTATCTTCTGGATTGTCAAATTCTAATCTTAAGGTATTGGTTAGGGAATTTGCTGGGATTAGCGGTAAATATTCTCCATTCCTTCTTTTTCCCGTTACGGTCTCAAAACTACTTTCAAGGTGTAACCAGTCTAAAGGGTGCGGGTGAATATGAACTCCAACTTCACCACCGTATAATTCAGCATTATTCTGAGTGTATTCAAAAACAGGATTATCATCTATTAATTCTCCCGTAGGCTGTAAATAAATATAATCGCTTATTGAATTATGAAATCCGTTTACGAAAGCTTCAAAATGCTTATTCCGCCATTCTAAAGAAAGATCTACCTGGAAATTCTGTTCATTTTCAAGATTTTGATCTCCAACCTCATACCTATTGGTACCGTGGTGAGAACCGTTAGAGGTTAATTCAGATAGATTTGGTGCTCTAAAACCGGTAGCCAGGTTTAATCTTGCGCTTAAATTTTCGGTAACATTATATTTTGCCCCCAGCGCACCGTTTATACTTTTATACGAATTATTTATTGCAGCAATTTCGCCTGTTTCGTGGTCGTGATCGTGTTCCTCTTCATGTTCTTCACCTTCGTGTTCGTCTTCGGTATGTTCTTCTTCGCGAGCTTCCACTGCTTTGCTATCTATATTCCTGGTATCAAAACGTAAACCTCCCTGGAAATCCCATCGGTCAAAATGAACGTGGGTAGTAGCGAAAAAACCAAAATCTGTAGTAGTGGCATCTGGGATTAAAATTTCTTCGCCATAGTTTGTATTGGTTTGGTGCATTCCCTGAACTCCTAAAATGGTTTCAAATCTACCTGTTCTTGGTAAATTATATTTTAGATTATAATTTAAAGTCTCCAGGTGCATTTCTAAAGCAGGATGGTCAGCGCCTTCTTCCTCATGGAGCTCTTCTTCCTCTTCATGTTCTTCTTCGCCGTGTTCCTCTTCGTGGTGGTGTTCTTCAAACTCTTTACGAGTGTTATACTGATAGCCTACTTTAAAATCCAGGCTTGAATTGTTGAAATATAGTTTATTCTCTAAACTTAAAATATGGTTGTCTATTTCCTGGTAGGGAAGAAGGGGATCTTTATCTGTAGATTGTACCCCTATTTCTTCGGGAATTCCAATATTCGATTTATTAAAATTATACCTTAAATCGGTTTTGAATTTAGCATCCTGGTAGCCGATGCCCGCTTTAAAATCGGTTTCATTAAATCGGGTATTAGTTACCCTTTCTCCATCCCCGGTTTCATAATCACTATGTGTGGTATAACTACCGCGAGCCAAAAATTTTAATTTTTCTCCAGATGTTTTGGCCATCACGCTTCCCTGGTATCCCTGGGTATTACTGAAATAATTTACATCTGCTTCTGCATTGGTTTCATTTGATGCTGCGTAACGTTCTGGGTTAAGGTAAAGTACACCACCAATGGCATCACTTCCATAGAGCAGGGAAGCAGGGCCTTTTATAACCTCAACGCTTTCAATTCCTTTAGAGCTTATACCAAGTCCGTGCTCATCTCCATACTGCTGATTTTCTAATCTAACTCCCTGTGTATAAACCAAAACACGATTAGAACTTAAACCTCTAATTACCGGTTTTCCAATTCCAACTCCTGTGGTTAAACTTTCCACGCCGGCAATTTGAGTTATCCCCTCGCTTAAAGTAACGGCTCCTTTACGGTTTAATTTTGCTACATTTTCCCGCTCTACACGCATTACATTTTCACTTTGTAATTGATGAAAAGGTGTAGAAACTATCACTTCTTCCATCTCTATGGCCGATTTTTCTAAAGTGATATTTAAAGTAGAAGTTTCCGGAAAATCTAATTCGTTGGAGTAGGTACCGAAACCTACCGAAGAAACTACAATTTTAAACTTTCCGTTAGGAATATTTTCAACCGTAAAATTTCCATCAAGATCGGTCATAGCACCTTTACTTAATTCAGGAAAATAAACATTGGCACTAAATACCGGTTCTTCGGTTTCAGCATTGGTAACCTTGCCCGAGAAGTTATTCTGAGCATATATAATTGGACTCACTACTATAAAAAGCAATGAGAAAAGTAAACTTTTCATATATTATTTTTAAATAATTAAAATTCTAACAAATAAAAACGGAATGTTAGGCAGCCAGTGGAGGACCGCGAAGCTCGAAAGGGAGCTTTTGATAATCACTTAAAAAATGATAGAAATCGAAGAATTGTTTTTTGATCTGCTTTTCTACAAGAGGCTCAAAATTTATAAAATCGGCAGCAAGTACCGGACTTTGATGAAAAGAATAGAGTTCACAGTCCAGGCTACTTTCGTGAAAATGCTCATCGGCATAATTTACACATAATTCGTGGCCGTGACCGCTAAAAATATGCGAGAAACTTATTACAACCGGAAGCAGAAGTAATGCTCCCAATAATATAGCGAATATGTGTTTAAAGAGTTTCAAGAATAATTACTGGAATAATTTAGCAAAGCCCATTCTACTTAGCATTTTCTTTTCGAAGGTCCAAAAGAACTGAAACTGGCCGAAAATCCAGCCAAAACTAACCAATAAAACCTGGTAAATAGGAAAAATCAGGAATATTCTAGCGCTCCAGTAAACCGCCCAATGAGAGGATGCCTGATAGATACCCAGGAAATTACATAGAGGCTCAGCTAATTTAGCTGAAGTAGATCCCGTAATAGCAAACACTATAAATATTATAAATATTTGCCAATTAGAATCTATACCCCAACGTGCTTTTAACTTATTCATGCCGCAAAAATACTAAAAGCTTCGGAGAATTAAAATAATGAGTGTTAAATACGCGTAGGTACAGAGAATCGCTGATTATAATGCCTGCTGAAAAACACAAAGTAATTGTATAGCAAGTAGTTTACCTCGTACCCGTAATCTATATTAGGATCGTAATTAATTTCCTGCAAATATAGATCGGAATTATAGACCTGGGGTTGCCTAACGCGCTGATTATAATCTGAAACTAAAATTCGGTTTTTGTTTTCCAGGTATTGTTGAGAATAATAACCTTCAGGTTTAGCTATAGAATTTATAAAAAGATTAAAACCCGGTTCAATAATTATAATTTCATATTCCAGACTATCGTTTGCAATGCGCACTGTATCCTCATTTATTTGAGAATCTCCAAGGTTTCTATTTCTTGAGCTTCCGCAGCTATAAATAAATAAACCCAGTAGTAAAATATAAATGAAGTTTTTCATGCCTGTTCTTTATTCTAAAATCGAGACTAAATTTTTCAATGTATTCCTTTTCATCAAACAAAAAGGAATACATTAAAATTTTATCTGCTGAAAAATATAATATTCTTTAAATTAATTTATTTTCCGCCTAACATACCACCAAGCAGACTGCCACCTTTTTTGCCTTTTTTATCCCCAAATGCCATTCCGGCAACGTCATCTATTACGCTGCCATCACCATCGGCGTCTAATAAAGTTTCGAGTAAAGATTGGTCGTGAGAATCATCCGATCCCATAACCGAACCTAATAAACCAGATAAACCTGAAGAATTTACATTATCTTTTCTTTTTTGCTGTCCTAATAAGCCCATAACTACCGGGGCAGCCATTTCCAGGATATTATTCACCGTAGATTCATCAATATTTAATGTTCCGGCAATGGTTTTACTAATTCCGCTTTGTTTTGCTCCTAAAACGTGGTTTAAAATCTTGCTACCTTCGTTGGTAAGTTCTTCCGGATCTTTTTCTCCCAAATTATCTAAAACCTCTCCATTGTGTTTTTCATCCTGTAAAGCTTTATCTAAACTTTCGGCACCTTTAGGATCTTTAGCGTTTCTTTTCATTGCGCCAAGAATTAAAGGCATAGCCATTCCCAATACCGAGGTAATTTTACTTTTATCTTCTGAAGTTTTTGCGCTGGCTTTGTTAACCAGTTGTTCTCCCGTTTGCGTATTAAGTAAATCTAATATTGAAGCCATAATTTTATTTTTTATTTCAATGAATTTACGGCTTTTAAATAGTAAGTCACGTTAAAGCTTTATTATAATCTACTCGATAATCGAGATTAGATGCTCTAAACACTTCCTCTATAATTAAACAACTGTTCGCTATCAATGGCTACTAAGCTTTCTCTCAGGTTGTTTATTTATTAAAATAGGAAATAATTTGTTTTGAAAGTTCTAAACCTATGCGTTCCTGGGCTTCACGGGTAGATGCACCAATATGCGGACTTAAAGATAATTTCTCGTTCATTAACAATTTAATAGCCGGTCTTGGTTCGGCTTCAAAAGTATCTAAACCTGCAAAAGCAACTTTACCGTCTTCTATAGCATCTAAAAGTGCTACTTCATCTATAACCCCGCCACGAGCTGTGTTGATAATTCCAACTCCCGGTTTCATCGCCTCTAATTCCTTCTTACCAATTAATGGTTTGGTTTGAGCGGGCACATGAAGCGTAATAAAATCTGAATGTTTTATAAGTTCTTCAACCGGTTCGGTTTTTATAGGGATTTCTATGCTTTGATGATTATAAAATTCTAAAGTGATTTTTACTTCCCCGTCTTCTTTATCGCTGGTAATAACCTTCATTCCCAGGCCTAATGCAATTTTAGCAACTTCACGACCAATCTTGCCAAAACCTATAATTCCTAAAGTTTTTCCCCGGAGTTCAATTCCTGCGGAATAGGATTTCTTTAATTCCTTAAACCTTGATTCTCCCTCTAAAGGCATATTCCTGTTGGCATCGAATAATTTCCTTACTCCGCTAAAAAGATGCGCAAAAACAAGTTCTGCCACAGAAGCTGAAGCTGCCTGGGGTGTATTAATAACTTTTATGCCTTTACTTTCGGCATAGTCTACGGCAATGTTATCTAAACCAACGCCGCCACGACCTATTAATTTTAAATTCTTACACGCATCTATAACAGCCTTATCTACATTTGTGGCGCTTCTTACAAGTAACACTTTTATGCCTTTAGAATTAATATAATCGGCAAGTTGTTCCTGGGCAACTTTGGTGCTAATAACTTCAAATCCTGCTTTTTCAAGCTGTTCTATTCCAACTTTAGCAAGACCATCGTTGGCCAAAATTTTAATCTTTTCAGGTTCAGTTGGAGTAGTAGGTTTATTAAAAAAATCTTCAGGTTTCATTTATTTATAATTTAATCCCTGTATGGGAATTTTCAGGAGTACATTTTCCTATACGTTTTCAATTTATTGAACCAGTTTCAGGCTTCTTATTTATGACTGTTGTTCGAGCTTTTGCATTGTTTCAACCAGTACTTTTACGCTTTCAATATCTAAGGCGTTATACATAGAGGCCCGATACCCTCCAACACTTCTGTGACCGTTAAGTCCGTTAATGCCAGCATCTTTCCAAAGTTTGTCAAAATCTTCTTTCTTGCTTTCGTCTACAAGATTAAAAGTGGCATTCATTGGAGACCTGTCTTCAACTTCAGCAAAACCTTTAAAAAGCGGATTTCTATCTATTTCTTTATAAAGTAGATCAGCTTTTTCATTATTTCGTTTTTCCATGGCTGCAATTCCGCCGTGGTTTTTAATCCATCTTAGGGTTAATAGCGAAATATACACCGCGTAAACAGCCGGAGTGTTAAACATACTGTCTTTTTCCAGGTGTACCTTGTAATTAAGCATAGATGGAATTTCACGCTCAACTTTACCTAAAATATCTTGTTTAATTATCACGAGTGTAGTTCCTGCCGGACCCATATTTTTTTGGGCCCCTGCATAAATAAGATCGAATTTTGAAAAATCGAGTTCCCTGGAAAATATATCGCTGCTCATGTCACACACCAACGGGGCATCAACATCAGGGAAATCTTTTATTTGCGTTCCGAAAATGGTGTTATTGCTGGTGCAGTGAAAATAATCTACATCAGAAGGAATTTGATAATTCTTTGGGATATAATTGAAGTTTTTATCTTTAGAAGAGGCCACTTCAACTACTTCGCCAAAAAGTTTCGCTTCTTTTATTGCTTTAGAAGACCAGGTACCGGTATTGAGATAAGCTGCTTTTTTATTCAGTAAATTATAAGCCGTCATTAAAAATTGCATACTGGCACCTCCTTGCAGAAACAAGGCTTTATAGCCTTTATTTTGAAGTCCTAAAAGTTCCAGCGAAAGGTTTCGGGCTTCTTCCATCACATCTACAAAAGCAGCGCTGCGATGCGAAATTTCCATAATAGACAAGCCTGAATCCTGGTAATTTAAAATGCCCTGCGCGGCTTCTTTGAAAACTTCCTGCGGTAAAATACAGGGTCCGGCGCTATAATTATGTTTTTTCATAGTTGGTTTATAAAAGTGGTTAGTCTTATGTTTTAAAGTTCTTCTAAAAATTTTAAAGTATCTACGCCATCGGCATAATCCCATAATTTTGGTTGTTGGGTTTGGCCAAAATCAACTTCAGCATTTGTTCCTACAACGCATTGCAGGTTTTCTTTATTTTGCTCAAGTTTTTCCTGTAATTCTTTTTCATCCTCATATTTTTCATAAAACAAGGTGGCGATAGGGGAGCCAAAACTTTGGTCTTCTTTTAGAATAAGAAATCCGTTTTCCAGCAATTTAAATTCACTCATTAAATACACTGCTTTATTATAATCGTAGTTATTGGAGTATTTAGCTGAATTCAATAAAGTATTCCACGGGTACATCGCCTTAAAGAAAGCATCAAAATTATAGTTTTCGGGAAGATAAAGTTTAGAAACATTGCGGCAACCTAAACCAAAATATCTAAAAACATCTTCGCCCAGAGCTTCCAGTTCTTCTTTACTTTCATTACCGGTAAGAATGGCAACCGAATTTCGGTTTTTTCTTATAATATTAGGTTTCCCCGAGAAATAATACTCAAAATAGCGTGCAGTATTGTTACTTCCGGTAGCGATTACCGCATCAAAATTGGTAAGTTTCTCTTCAGTAAATTTTATTCGTTCTTCAAATTCTGGCGCTATATTCATTAAAAACCCGGCAATTACCGGTAACAATTGTTTATCGTTAGAAGATTGTTTTACCAGTACTTTATGCCCAGAAATTAAAACCGAAACAAAATCGTGAAATCCAACTAATGGAATATTGCCTGCCATAATAATGGCTACTGTTTTTTGTTCTGGTTTATCGAATTTATAAGGTTCAAGCCATTGATCCAAATTGCTTTGCGTTAGCGCTTTGCTCCATTGCTGAAGTGAAAAAATCACGTTTTCTCGGGTAAACCAGCCGTTATAATGAACCGCTTGATCAATTTTATCATTTAATTCATTAAAAAATCTTTCGTTTTCAGGCGTTATTTTTATTGAATTATTAGTGGCATCCCCAAAAAGACTCAGGAATTTTCCCACTTGAACAAAATATGATTTTCTTTCTTCGATTGTCATTTCCTTATTTGGTTATGATAGCCAATGGCTTTAAATTTGTAGCGCGAAATTAAAACTTAAGGCGGCAAACTCCTAAAAAACGACGGGAAATACCAACTAAGTTTTATGATAATTAAATTACAAAGAAAAAAGCTATGGCAATTGTTATAACAGATGAGTGCATAAACTGCGGTGCTTGCGAGCCCGAGTGCCCAAATACAGCAATTTACGAAGGTGCAGATGACTGGCGTTATGCCGATGGTACAGACCTGGAAGGTAACGTGGTACTACCCAACGGGAAAGAAGCCGATGCTAACGAAGCCCAGGAACCTATTAGTGATGAGATCTATTATATTGTACCAGATAAGTGTACAGAATGTAAAGGATTTCACGAAGAACCACAATGTGCTGCGGTTTGCCCCGTAGATTGTTGTGTACCAGATGATGAACACGTAGAAAGCGAAGAAGAATTACTCGCAAAGCAGAAATTTATGCACGAGAACGAATAAATTCTGCTGAATTTAGAATATACAAGATCCCATTTTAGTTGAAATGGGATCTTTTTTTATATAATAGAATTGCTTATGAAACCGCGAACTTAATCTCGTTACGATAAACCGAAGGTGACTTACCGGTAAACTTTTTAAACTGCTTGTTAAAGTGACTAAAATTATTAAAACCACTTTCAAAGCACACATCGGTGATACTTATTTGCTTTTCGTGTAGTAATTTTGCAGCGTGTACCAGGCGATATTCGTTCACGAATTGTACAAAAGTTTTTCCAGTCGTTTTTTTGAAATATCTACAAAAAGCCGGCACCGTCATACTCACCACATCGGCAATTTCTTCCAGGGCAATATTTCTTTTAAACTCGTTCTTTACAAAATTAAAGATCACGTTAATTCGATTGTGATCTTCCAGTTCGGTATCCAGTACAAAGCCTTCGGCATTTAAAAGCGTAAAATCTTTTGCATTTTCAAGCATATTAAGAACATCTAGCAAACCCAGTAGCCTTTTATAGTTAGTTAATGAGCTTAAGGCTTCTATCTTTTCCCCAATAAGGTTTTTATCTTCTCCGTGAAAAACAATTCCATTTTTGGCCCGCTCAAGTAAAACCCGCACATTTCTCATTTCAGGAATTTCCCAGAAATTTTTTCCGAGGAAATCTGGGCTGAACTGAATAACGGTTTCCCGGTCGTTATTGGTTAAACTATCTGTAAATCCACAGTGCGGAAGATTGGCGCCAATTAATATAAGATCACCGTTTTGATAATAAGAGACGTGGCTTCCAATTTGTCTTTTACCAGATCCTCCGTTTACATAAACAAGTTCAATTTCGGGATGGTAATGCCAAAATGTGTGGTTTTTGTTTTGATGATCCTGGTTAAAATTTTTAAAAGAAAATGAACTTCCAAAGCTTGGGTCTACTTTTTCAAAAGAAGGTTTACTGGTTTTTAGCATATTCTCAATAAATTAACACTTAGTTAATATGGGCTTAATATAGGTCTTTAATGCAAAATTAACTCCAAAATATGCTATATGCACAATAATTCAATATTAAATTAATGTAAAGATCAATATAGCACATTTTCTTGTTTATTCACTACTATTCAGCAGGGTAAAAGTGCGCTATCTTTGTAGTTGTAAACAAGGGGTATTAACAATTAAAAATCAAAATTATGAAAAAACTATTGAAAAATTCGTTATTACTAGTAGTATTGGTAACCGGAATAAACATGTATGCAGCTGACCGTGTGGAAGTTAGTGTTGATAAAGGGCAAACGCTAATTGTAGAATTAGATAATGTAAGTACAGTAAGCTTAGAAGATGCTTCAGGATTTATTCTATTTAAGGATAGCCCGGCTCTTGATGGGAATTATAAGAAACAAATAGATTTTAGTCGTATTCCTGCTGGAACTTACTTTTTAAATACAGAAGATCTTAATGGGATTTACACTACAGAAATTAAGAAATCTTCTACTGGAATAAGCATTGAAGATAAAACTGCTGCGGTTGTTTTTAAACCAATTTACAGAGTGGAATCTAAAAAAGTGAAATTTTTTCTAACCAATCCAACAGAAACTAATGCCACTTTAAAGGTATATGATGCTACAGGAAAACTTGTAGGAGAAGTTAAAGGAAAAGGTTACACAATGAACAAAACCCTGGATTTTTCTAAAATGCCAAAGGGAGAATACACATTTACACTAAACGTTGCTGACAAAACAGTTACAGAAAAACTTTCAATTTAAGTAAGTTTATTAATTCAACTTAAAGCAGGAATTTGCACCTAAAATTCCTGCTTTTATTATTTAAAGGCCGAAACTGGTTTCTCCAGTTTCGGTTTTTTTATTCCTATTAAAATAGTCTCACAAATTTTAAGTATTTTCCAAAACAATTAGCGCTTTATTTTAAATAATTAAATTCAAGTCCAGTAATCCCAATCTGTAATGATTAACCTCACGCAACAAAAAGAAGTATTCCTGTCTTTTCCTGACAATTGTTTCTTATTACTACCAGATGATCCAAAATTTACAATTATTGAAGTTAATCGTGCCTTTATAAATACTTCTGGAATGAAGCGCGAACAATTGGTGGGAAATGGTATGCTGGAAGTTTTTGGTAAAGAAAATAGAGATCACGATTTTATTAGAATAATTACTAAATTTTTTAGGGAAGCTATAGAATTTGGCGAACCAAATCATATTCCCCAGGTAAGATATGACTTGCCAGATGAAAAGGGTGCACTACAGCGAAAAATTTGGGAAGCAGATAATATTCCTATTAAAAATGAAAATGGTGAAATTGAATTTATTTTACACCGGGTACGTGATATAACTCAAGTAATTAGAACCAGAGAAGAGGGGCAGGTTTCGCTGAAAAATTTAAAGGAAAATAAAAAATTTCTAAAAGAAACTCAGGAAGTTGCAAAAATTGGCAGCTGGCAGTTGGATATTGAACAGAATACACTTTCCTGGTCTAAAATGCTTAAGGAAATTCACGAGGTTTCGCAAGATTTTTCACCGGGTCTTGATGCTGCGATAGGTTTTTATAAAACAGAAAAAGATAGGACCACCATAAAAAATGCAGTTTCTAATGCCATTGAAACCGGTAAAACTTTTGATCTTGAACTGGAAATTATTACTGCAAAAAATAATGATAAATGGATAAGAGCCACGGGGAAACCACATTTTAAAAACGGAAAATGTGTTAGAGTATTTGGAGCTACCCAGGATATTACTTCCCGTAAACTTGCTCAAATTAGACTTGAAAACATTAACGATAATATTCCAGGAGTTGTTTTTAGATATAAACTTAAACCAAATGGTGATGACCAATTAATGTACATAAGCGAAGGAGTTCGGAATGTTTGGGGGATCACCCCACAGGAAGCAACGCGAGACAATAGCGTTGTATGGGATTTGTATTATGAAGATGACGTGCCGGGACTTAAAAAAACAATCAATGAATCTGCCGGTAATTTAAATATGTGGACCTATGAGTGGCGGGTAAAACATCCCGAAAGAGGTTTGCGATGGAATAGGGGATTTGGAACTCCGCAGAAACTGGCAGATAAAAGTGTAGTTTGGGATTGCATTGTTTTAGATGTAACCGAAGAAAAATTGGCGTATGAATTATTAGAAATTAATGAATCCAGGCAGCGTAGTTTACTCGAGTCTCAAACCAATTATGTTATTAGAACCGATACCGACGGAAATTATACCTATTACAATTCAAAATTTAAAGAAGATTTTGGTTGGATCCATACAGAGGAGGGTTTAATTGGAAATAGTTGTATGATAGCGGTTGTGGAAGAAGACAGGCCAAAAGTGCAGGAAACTGCCATTAAATGCCTGGAGAATCCTAATGAAACATTTCAAATAGAGATAGGAAAACCCCGAAGGGATGGTAAAACCCGAACTACGGTATGGGATTTTATTGCTTTATGTGATGCCGAAGGAAATCCAAATGAAATTCAGTGTATAGGGATTGATATTTCAGAAAAAAAAGAAGCAGAGTTATCGCTCAATGAAGCCAAAAAGCAATATGAAGGATTAATAAACAGCATAGAAGGTGTTTTTTGGGAAATGGATGCAAAAACCTTTGAGTTTACCTTTGTAAGTGAACAGGCAAAAGATTTAATAGGAATTAAGCCTGAAGATTGGTATCACGATGCAGGCTTTTGGCAAAACCATATACATCCTGAAGACCGTGAATACGCGGTAAATTTTTGTTCTAACCAGGTAAAAAAAGGAAATAACCACAGCTTTGAATACCGAATGCAAAAAGCAGATGGTAGTTATGTGTGGTTAAGTGATGTGGTTTCGGTAATAAGAGAAAACGGGGAAATCAAATGGTTAAGAGGTATTATGACAGATATCTCGAAAAGAAAAAGAGCTGAAGAACAAATTCAGTTAAGCGAGCAACGTTTTAAAGGTTTGGTGCAGGAAGGTGGCGATTTAATTGCCATATTAGATGAAAATGGAGATTATATCTATGCAAGCCCTACTTCAGTTTCTGTTTTAGGCTTTACCCAGGAAGATTTTAAAAATAGAAATGCATTTGATTTTATTCATCCTGACGATCTCCCAAAGGTTCAAAAGGAATTTGCAAAAATAGACCAGCAAAAAAGAATAGAAATTAGTGGCTTTAGGTTTAAGCACAAAAATGGAGATTGGCGATGGTTGGAAACTACCTTAACCAATCTTTCTGATGATCCCGCAGTAAACGGATTTGTTTCTAACGCCAGGGATATTACCGATAAGAAGCGTTTTCAGGAATTAGAGAATTTAGAGCGAAAAGTCCTGGAAATGAATTTTAAAAAAACTTCCCGATTAAAGGAAATCCTTAATTTTTATGTGGAGAGCCTGGAAAAGATAAATCCTAATGCATTTTTTGTTATTCAAAGGTTTGAAAACGAGAATTTATCTTATTGGGCTTCCGGTGAAATTGAGCCCTCTCTTGTAGAAGCTTTAAATGAGCTGGGAATTGAAAAAAGAGAAAAAATATTTTCTGTATTTGACGAGGGGAAACCTGTTAATTTAAAAATAAATAAAGTTCCAGATTCCAATTTAAAAGCACTGGCATTAGAAAATGAAATTGAATCCTGCTCTACTTACCCAATTATAGATTCAAAAGGCGAAAGACTGGGTATTTTTACGGTTTTTTATAAAAAAGAGCATTTTTCTGAAGAAAAAAAGGAGCAAAGAAGTATTAAAAGAGCGGTTGGATTGCTACAGTTAATTATTGAATTTCAGATAAATGAACTCGCCTTAAAACGTAGCAATCAACGCTACGAATTTGTAAATAAAGCTACCGAAGATGCTATTTATGATTGGGATGTGGTAAAAGATGAGCTTAAATGGGGAGATGGGTTTTACAAAATGGTTGGCGCCGATAGGGAGGATGCAAAGTTTTCGCTCGAAAAATGGAGCGAAGGTGTTCACCCCAATCATATAGGTGAAGTATATGAAAGTCTGGAAAATAGTTTAAAAGATAAGAGTAAAAACAAATGGAGTTCTGAATATCTATTTAGGAAAGCCAACGGAGATTTTTTAAATATTATTGATAACGGCTATATTATTAGAAATGAGGGAGGCTTAGCGGTGAGAATGATTGGAGTACTTCGTGATGTTTCAGACATTAGAGCTTATGAAAAGGAACTTGAAAATGCAAACGAAAGATATCGTTATGTAACCAAAGCCACCTCTGATGCTATTTGGGATTATGATGTAGTGGAAGGGGAATTATTCTGGGGTGCAGGATTCGAAAATTTATTCGGCTATAATTTGAACGAATTTAAACCGAAACTTTCTACGTGGTACAATAAAATTCATCCAGAAGATCAGGGGAGAATTGTTAATAGTTTTCAGGAATTTCTTAATAGTGAAGATACGATTTGGGAAGAAGAATATAGGTATATAAATGCGCAGGATGAATATATGGATGTTTTTGACAGGGGTTTTGTAGTGCGTGATAAAAATAATAAAGCCCTTAGGGTAGTTGGTGCAATGCAGGATATTTCGCGTAAAAAACAATACGAAATATCACTTAAAAAGCTTAATGCAGAATTAAAAGAAAGAGCCAAAGAATTGGCTGCTTCAAATGCAGAATTAGAGCAGTTTGCCTACGTAGCCTCTCATGACCTCCAGGAGCCATTGCGCATGGTGACAAGCTTTTTAACCCAATTAGAAAAGAAATATGCAGATGTTCTGGACGAAAAAGGTTTGTTGTATATAGATTTTGCCGTAGATGGTGCAAAAAGAATGCGACAAATTATTTTAGATCTTTTAGAATTCTCCAGGGTAGGTAGAACCGAAGATAAACTTGAAACTGTTGCATTAGATGATATTTTAGAAGAAATTAAATACCTGTACAGGAAAAGGATAGAGGAAAGAAATGTAAAGATTATATATGTAAATTTACCCGTAATAAAAGTGCCAAAAAGTCCTATAAGACAGGTATTTCAAAATATTATTAGCAACGCTATTAAATACAGCAAAGCAGAGATTAATCCTACGATTACCATTGATTTTCAGGAGACTGCAAATTTCTGGGAATTTAGCATAAAAGATAACGGGATTGGGATAGATAAGGAATATTTTGATCGTATTTTTGTGATTTTTCAGCGCCTGCACCATAGGGATGAATATTCGGGTACCGGAATGGGACTCGCGGTAACCAAAAAAATTATTGAGAACCTGGGCGGTAACATTTGGGTAGAATCCCAGGAAGGAAATGGGAGTATTTTTCACTTTACCATTTCCAAGTATATTTCATAATAATAAATAGATTCTAATAATTAGATTTACATTAAAAATGATTTATATTTTTAGTTAATTATTATGTAAATCCGTATATTCTACTCGGTAATGGAGATATAAATACATCGATCTTGCTTAGAATATCAAATAATTGTCAATTATGAATACCCATAAGTTACTATGTGGTAGATTATTATTAAAACTTTCAAATAAATTCTTATAGCTATGGAATCTATCCACATACTTTTGGTTGAAGATAATGAAGGCGATATACTTTTAACTTCTGAAGCGCTTGAAGACGGTAAAATTCTAAATAAATTAAGTGTGGTTAGAGATGGGAAAGAGGCTATGGATTTTCTGGATAAAAAAGGAACGCATGTAAAAGCACTTACCCCAGATCTTATTTTACTGGATGTAAATCTTCCAAAAATGAATGGGCACGAGGTTCTTAAATTTGTTAAACAGCATAAAGACCTGAAACAAATTCCAGTAATTATGCTCACTACTTCCTCTTCCAAAGAAGATATAGATATTTCTTACCAGAATTATGCTAACTGTTATATCACAAAACCTATAGAAGTAGAAGATTTTATGAAAGCCGTGAATCAAATTGAGGAGTTTTGGGTGAATTTGGTAAAACATCCCTCTAAATAGTCGTTTTTCTTCAAAATATAATTAACATTATATTTTAAATCTTTGTTAATTAAAATCCGCTTGCATTGTTTTAACTTTTTGCGCTATACCTTATATTAGCGCCACAACTCCATGAACCACTTATGAGCCAGGAAACAAAGTATACCGAAGATAATATACGGTCTTTAGACTGGAAAGAACATATTAGAATGCGTCCCGGGATGTACATTGGTAAGCTGGGAGACGGCTCCAGTGCAGATGATGGGATTTATATTCTCCTAAAAGAAGTACTGGATAACAGTATTGATGAATTTGTAATGGGATCTGGAAAAACCATTGAGATCTCGGTGCAAAATCAGCGTGTTATTGTTCGTGATTATGGTCGTGGTATTCCTTTAGGAAAAGTAGTTGATGTAGTTTCAAAAATGAATACGGGTGGGAAATACGATACCCGCGCCTTTAAGAAATCGGTTGGACTTAATGGAGTTGGTACTAAAGCAGTAAATGCACTTTCATCATATTTTAGAGTGGAATCTTCCAGGGATGGGAAATCTCACGCTGCAGAATTTGAGCAGGGAGAATTAAAAGACGAAGAGCATCTTGATGAAACTTCCCGCCGTCGCGGAACCAAAGTAACCTTTGTTCCCGATGAGGTGATTTTTAAGAATTTTAAATTCCGAAATGAATACATAGAAAAAATGCTGAAAAATTATGTGTACCTGAATCCCGGGTTAACCATAATTTTTAACGGTGAAAAATTCTATTCAGAAAACGGACTTAAAGATCTTTTAAAAGATAGTATTCACGAAGATGAGCGTTTATATGAAATTATCCATATGCGCGGTGAGGATATTGAAGTTGCATTAACCCATAGTAAAGCCCAATACAGTGAAGAATATCATTCTTTTGTAAATGGGCAAAACACTTCCCAGGGAGGTACACACCTTGCGGCTTTTAGAGAGGCAATCGTTAAAACGGTACGCGAATTCTACGGAAAAAATTATGACGCTAGTGATATACGGAAATCCATAGTTTCAGCGATTAGTATTAAAGTTATGGAACCGGTTTTTGAAAGCCAAACCAAAACAAAACTGGGTTCTACAGATATGGGAGGCAAAATGCCCACCGTCCGGACTTACATTAACGATTTTCTAAAAACACAGCTGGATAATTACCTGCATAAAAACCAGGAAACTGCCGATAGGCTTCAGCGAAAAATTTTACAGGCAGAAAGAGAGCGTAAAGATCTTTCGGGAATTAGAAAACTTGCAAAGGATAGAGCTAAAAAAGCCAGCCTTCACAATAAAAAATTACGTGATTGCCGTATTCATCTTGGAGACAGTAAAAAAGAACGCTATTTAGAAACTACTTTGTTTATTACCGAGGGAGATTCGGCGAGTGGTTCTATCACCAAATCTCGTGATGTAAATACGCAGGCGGTTTTCAGCTTAAAAGGAAAACCTTTAAATAGTTATGGCTTAAGTAAAAAGATTGTTTACGAAAATGAAGAATTCAATTTATTGCAAGCCGCACTTAATATTGAAGAGTCTTTAGAAGATCTTAGGTACAACAATATAGTAATTGCAACTGATGCCGATGTAGATGGAATGCACATTAGGTTATTGCTTATTACATTTTTTCTTCAGTTTTTCCCTGAATTAATTAAGGAAAATCACCTTTATATCCTGCAAACACCATTATTTAGGGTTCGTAATAAAAAAGAAACAATTTACTGCTACAGCGAAACCGAAAGAAGAAATGCAGTAGAAAAATTAACCGGAAAAGCAGAAATCACCCGATTTAAAGGTTTAGGGGAAATTTCACCAGATGAATTTCAGCATTTTATTGGAGAAGATATTCGATTAGATCCAGTGATGCTGGACAAAGAAAAGTCTATAGACGAAATGCTTAATTTCTATATGGGTAAAAATACGCCAGACAGGCAGGAATTTATTATCGACAATCTTAAAGTTGAACTTGACCTTATTGAAGAGTTGGGCTTATGAGATTCACCAATAGAAATGAAGTAAAAATAGTTCCTTCAATGTACATCGTTTTGGTGGCAATATTTGTCACCAATATTTTCGTGAATATAGAGCTAATGAGTAGCGAAGAACCGGTAAGGTTCAGTCATTATGTACCAAACATCGTGGTGCTTATACTTGGTTTCTATGTGCATAAAATAGGTCAGAGTTTCGATTTTGATAGCGATGGTGAAACCCTTAATCTAAAGAATAACGGGGTTTTCTTTTCAAAATTTATGGAATATCGGGTAAAGAAGGCCGAATTTCCCAAGCGTAAGCTGGGTAAATTTAGATTTTGTGATTACTTTTTTTATTCCGCAGTAACAATTTACATAAGTTCGCGCAGAAGACGCGGTTACAAAAAATATACTTTTAATACTACTTTTCTCAGCCGTAAAAAGAAGCGTGGCATGATAGCTTCTATGCAGAAAATAGTGGAAAATCAAAAAACTACAGCTTAATGGAAGAAAACCAGGAAGAAGCTAAAGATGAACATTTAGAACAACCAAAAGAAGAGCTTATAAAAGTAACCGGAATGTATAAAGACTGGTTTCTTGATTATGCATCTTATGTGATTCTGGAACGTGCGGTACCTGCCATGGAAGATGGTTTTAAACCGGTGCAGCGCCGTATTATGCATTCTATGAAAGATCTGGACGATGGGCGATACAATAAAGTAGCCAATATCGTTGGGCATACCATGCAGTATCATCCACACGGGGATGCCAGTATTGGGGATGCCATGGTACAAATGGGCCAGAAAGATATTCTTATAGATACCCAGGGAAACTGGGGAAATATCTTAACAGGAGACCGATCTGCCGCACCAAGATATATTGAAGCTCGTTTATCTAAATTCGCGCTGGAAGTTTTATTTAATCCGAAATTAACTGAATGGCAACTTTCTTACGATGGTAGAAAAAAGGAGCCCGTAAACCTGCCGGTAAAATTCCCTATGTTGCTTGCACAGGGCGCCGAGGGTATTGCTGTAGGTTTGAGTACCCGTGTGCTTCCGCATAATTTTAATGAACTTATAGATGCTTCTATAAAACATTTAAAAGGAAAAAAATTCACTTTATTCCCTGATTTTCCAACCGGTGGAATTGCAGATATTTCAAATTACAACGATGGGAAGCGTGGAGGTCGTGTTAGAGTGCGAGCTAAAATTAGTCAGTATGATAAAAATACATTGGCAATTACCGAAATTCCCTATGGAACCACTACCACGAGTCTTATAGATTCTATTCTAAAAGCGAACGATAAAGGTAAAATTAAGATCAAAAAGATTGAGGATAATACCGCTGCTGAAGTTGAGATCCTTATTCATTTGCCAAATAATATTTCTCCAGATAGAACCATAGATGCGCTTTATGCATTTACCTATTGTGAAAATTCTATCGCACCGCTTGGCTGCGTAATTATAGATAATAAGCCTATTTTCCTTGGAGTTTCAGAAATATTAAGAAGCTCTACAGATCATACGCTTCATTTGCTGAAAAGGGAATTAGAGATCACGCTTGACGAATTGGAAGAGCAATGGCATTTTTCATCTTTAGAGCGAATTTTTATTGAAAAACGAATTTATCGTGAGATAGAAGAGGAAGAAACCTGGGATGGCGTGATCAATGCTATAGATGAAGGTTTAAAACCACATATAAAACACCTGAAGCGCGCCGTAACCCGAGAAGATATAACCAGGCTTACCGAAATTAGGATCAAAAGAATTTCAAAATTCGATTTAGATAAAGCGCAGCAAAAAATTGAGTCTTTAGAAGATGAGATCGCCAATGTGAAACACCATTTAGATCATTTGGTAGATTACGCGGTTGCCTATTTTACTAAACTGAAGAAGGATTACGGGAAAGAAAAAGACCGAAAAACCGAGCTTCGTATTTTTGATGATATTGAAGCTACCAAGGTGGTGATTAGAAACTCAAAACTTTATGTAAACCGTAAAGAAGGATTTATTGGTACCGCGCTAAAGAAAGACGAATATGTAACCGATTGTAGTGATATAGACGATATTATTTGTTTTACTGCAGATGGTAAAATGATGGTCACCAAGGTAGATACCAAAACCTTTATAGGTAAAGATATTATTCACGTTGCCATTTTTAAGAAAAAAGATAAGCGTACCATTTATAATATGATCTACCGAGACGGTAAAGCTGGTGCCTCATATATAAAACGGTTCTCGGTAACTTCGGTAACTCGCGATAGGGAATACGATTTATCCCAAGGGAAGAAAGATTCAAAAGTGCATTACTTTACAGCAAACCCGAATGGTGAAGCTGAAGTAGTGACTATATTTTTAAGACAAGTTGGTAGCATTAAAAAATTAAAATTTGATGTAGACTTTGCCGATATGCTTATTAAGGGCAGAAACGTAAAAGGAAATATTGTTACCAAATATGCTGTAAAACGCGTAGAGCTTAAAGAAGAAGGCGTTTCTACTTTAAAGCCAAGAAGAATCTGGTTTGATGAAACGGTAAAAAGATTGAATGTTGATGAACGCGGAGAACTCCTAGGAGAATTTAGGGGAGAAGATCGAATTTTGATCGTTACGCAGGACGGAACTGCAAAAACCATAATTCCTGAACTTACTACCCGTTTTGATGAAGAAATGGTAATATTGGAAAAATGGGTGCCTAAAAAGCCAATTTCAGCAATTTACTGGGAACCGGAAAAAGAGCGTTTTTATGTAAAACGTTTTTTAATTGAAAATCCAGACAAGGAAGAAAAGTTTATCAGCGAACATGAAAACTCCTATTTAGAACTGGTTTCTACCGATTATTACCCACAAGCGGAAATAGTATTCTCAAAACAACGTGGCAAAGAACAGCGTCCTAACGAAGAAGTGAATATTGAAGAATTTATTTCGGTAAAGGGTATTAAGGCTCTTGGAAACCAATTAACTACAGATAAGGTGAAACAGATAAATCCGTTAGAACCTTTACCATACGAAGAGGAAGAAGAAACACCTGCAGAAGATATTGAGGTGATAGACGATGAAGCGGTTTCAGATGAAAAGAACAAGTTAAATATCGTGGGTAAAAAGGAAGATAAAGCTGACTCTTCCGAAAGTCAGGGAACATTATTTGATGAGTAAATGGGGATTATAAAAGAATTTAAAGAGTTTGCCATAAAGGGAAATATGGTAGATATGGCGGTAGGTATTATAATAGGTACCGCTTTTAACTCTGTTGTCAATACCCTGGTGAAAGAAGTGGTGATGCCACCTTTAAGCCTTATGACCAACGGTATTGAATTCGCCGATAAGAAATGGGTGTTACGTGATGGTGTTGTAGAAGCAGAAGGTATTACCGCTATTGAGGAAGTGGCGATTGGCTACGGCGCTTTAATAGAAGCTTTCCTGGATTTTCTTATTATTGGTTTTACTATTTTCCTGGTCATAAAAGTGATGAACCGATTTAGAACTAAAGCCGAAAACCCAGACGATAAGCGGGAAGTAACCCCAAAAGATATTGAGCTTTTATCGAAGATGAACCATCTAATGGAAGAGCAAAACCAGTTGCTTAAAAAGAATTTTTCGAATAAAGATTAATCTATTTCACGCGGTCTACCTGGCCGCGTTGTTTTTTATCCTGGCCTACAATCCCATATTCAAAGGTATAACCATCTTTATTGGTGGTTAAAATCTTCATATGAATGGGTTTTTCCTCGGCCATACTCTTCGGATTTAAATTTTTAAGAATATACTCGCAGTCGTTTATCCATCTAACCGATGAGGTATCTGATTTCCCCTGGAATTTATCAATTTCTATAGAATCGTTCCTTATAAAGGTAGAAGTGGCTAATTCGCCGTTTAAATAGGTTTTATACTCAAATGTGCCGGTTTTAAAATCTGTACAATTTCTTTCCGGCTCAAAACAGCCCGTTAAAATAAAAACCAGGCTTAATAGTAGTAAAAGCTTCTTCATTATTGCAATTCCTTTTGAACTGCAAAATAAACCTATTTTCCCCGGACTGTCAATTTTCAAAGGCCTCAAAAGTGCCATCTTCATAAAAAATAACAATTTTTCTAATGGGTTTGCTTTTTCCTTGCTGTGGAAATGGAAAAGGCATTTCATTTTTCTCCTCGATAGTATGTTCCAGTGGTGGTTGAGTTTTGCTAATTTCCTGTTTGGTCCCAGGTAGAGGTGTAGGTTTTTCTGAAGGAGGAAAACTTCCTTTTCCATTTAATAACCAATACAATTCAACTTCAGGAAAAGACTTTACAACTTTCATCACAAAGTCTAAACTGGGTTTATTTCTACCCGATAAAATATGGGAAATAGAGGAACGTCCAACTTCAATTTTATCGGCAAAACCGGCGGCAGATAATTCATAAAACTCAAGGATTTTGTGCAGACGTTTAGAAAAATCTTCAGTGTTTACCATTGTAAATTGTATTGAGTGTAATTGGTATTTACAAATGTAATCAAAGCTTAAATAGCCTGCAAATTACAATTGTGATTTATTTATTCCGTATAAACTATATATTTATATAATAATAAATAAGCAACTAAAAATAAACATTTTATGGTTTAAAAATAAGTGCATAGGATTTATTCCATGTCGCGTGTATATTAAGTTGAGCGAATGTTTACACTTGTAACAAACAAAAGTAAATTTAACTGTTTACAATTGTGAAATTTGTATTGTTTACTTTTGTAAACATGAAAAAATCAGCATTAATTACTCAACTTTATAAAGACTACAATTCATTTAAAAACCAGGAAATTTCCGGTAGGTATATTAGGCAAAAAGACATTCAGGTTTTACTGGATAAATTAGGAGAAGAATTTTCGCTAAAAGAAATTGGAGCATCGGTTTTAGGAAAACCAATTCATAGTATTCAATTTGGTAAAGGGTCAATTAAAATTCTTGCCTGGTCACAAATGCACGGAAATGAATCTACAACCACTAAAGCTGTTTTTGATCTTCTTAATTATATGAATAAGTATAAGGAGAGTGAATTGGTGAAATCTATTTTAAACAATTGCAGTTTTTGTATAATTCCAATGTTGAATCCAGACGGAGCAGAAGCCTACACCCGGGTTAATGCAAATAAAATAGACTTAAACAGGGATGCACAAGATTTAAGTCAGCCGGAAAGCCGGATTTTACGAGAACAATTCGATAATTTTCATCCTGATTTCTGTCTAAACCTACACGATCAACGCACTATATTTAGCGCCGGGGATAAAGCAGAATCAGCTGTTTTGTCGTTTCTAACGCCTTCTATGGATAAAGACAGGCAGATATTCCCACCCCGAATTAAAAGTATGCAGTTAATCGCTAAAATAGCTTCAGACCTTTCTGAATTACTTCCTGGAAGAATAGGAAGGTATGACGATGCTTTTAATATTAACTGTACCGGAGATACTTTTCAAAGTACCAAAACACCAACCATTCTTTTTGAAGCCGGGCATTATCCCGGAGATTACCAGCGCGAAGAAAGCAGGAAATATGTGTTTTTGGCTTTAATTTCGGTTTTAAAAGGAATAAGTGAAGAAAGTTTTAAAGACATAGATTATCGCGATTACGAGAATATTCCCGAAAACAGAAAATTGTTCAACGATATTATTTTAAGGGAGGTAAAAACCGAAAATGGAGTAGTAGATATTGCTATACAATATAAAGAAGGGGTGAAAGATGAAAAAGTGATGTTTTTACCGGAAATAGAAAAAATAGAACCAAAAATTGACAAGTTCGCACATAAAGAATTCTATTGTGAGAATAAAAAAATTAAAATTAATGGAGAATCTAGGCTTATCGAAAACGTTGTAGTTAATAAAATCACTCTAAATGATGTAGAATTACCTCTTAAATGTGAATAATTCTCAAAAACCTTAGCAATTATTCAAGGATTTTGTATTAATTTTGAATTTCATATAAATAAAGAAATTTAAAAAATGGCCAAGTTTAAATTAGACGAAACAGATCACCAGATTCTCGATATGTTAATTGAGAATACCAGGACTCCATTTACCGATATTGCGAAGAAACTGCTAATATCGGCGGGAACGGTTCATGTAAGGGTTAAAAAAATGGAAGAAGCAGGTATTATAAAAGGCTCTTCTTTAACTCTAGATTATAAGAAACTGGGTTATGCGTTTATTGCCTACGTAGGCGTATTCCTTAAGAATACTTCTCAAACCAAATTTGTATTAGAACGCATTAACGAAATCCCTTTTGTTACTGTTGCTCACGTTACTACAGGTAAATTTAATGTGTTTTGTAAAATTAGAGCACGTAATACCCAACATGCTAAAGAAGTAATCTTTCAATTAGACGATATTGAAGGAGTGTACAGAACAGAAACTATGATTTCTCTAGAAGAGAGCTTAAATGATAAAAAACGTTTAATGCACTCTATTTTTCAGGATATGTAAATAAGCCTAAACTTATTATAAAAACCCTTTAGGCTTCTATGTTTAAAGGGTTTTTTTATAACTTTAAATTTAATCTTAATCAACTAAAATTAATTATGCACAGAGAACCAAAACTAGAACGTTTTAATGAAAGCGTACTTTCAAAATATCAGGTTTATAACAGTATATTTTTAACGCTGCCTTTTGACGATATTAGTAAAACAGGATCGCTGCTGCCTCTTTTTCAGGAAATTTGTGAAGCAGGCTTTAAGGAAAATAAAAACCCTTCAGAAATTATTGAAAGCTTCTTCAGTAAATATCAGGATGATCCTTCAGAAGAGCATCAAATCAGTTTACTTTTCAGGTTTATTCAATATATAGAAAGACAGGTAGTGCTTTTTGATGCTATTGAAGATGCATCTTTTCCTATAGTAAATAATATGGATGGCCGCGGAACCCTTAGAAATGTAAAAGAGGAAGCCGAAGCTAAAGACAAAACACCAGAGCTGCGGGAATATTTGAAGCGTTTTAACGTAAGGCCAACTTTAACTGCCCACCCAACACAGTTTTATCCGGGAGCGGTTTTAGGAATTATCACCGATTTGGACAAAGCGATTCAAAAGAACGATATTACGCTTATAAAGAAACTACTGGCGCAACTTGGTAAAACTCCATTCTTTAAAAAAGAGAAGCCAACACCTTACGATGAAGCCGTAAGTTTAATCTGGTATTTTGAGAATGTTTTCTACCAAAGTGTAAGTAAGATCTATAATTATATTCAGCAGAATATTTTTGATGGTGAAGATATTGGTAACCAGGTCATCAATTTAGGATTCTGGCCAGGGGGAGACCGTGACGGTAACCCATTTGTAACTACTGAAATTACTTTGAAAGTAGCGCAAAGGTTAAGAAGCACTATTTTAATGAACTACTACCGCGATATTAGAAAGCTGAAAAGAAGGGTAACCTTTAGCGAAGTAGACGCGATTATTACCGAAATAGAAACGCCGCTATATCAAAGTGCAATATCCAAGACCGGAAAGATTAAAATGTCACTTGAAGACTTTAAGTCTAAATTGCATAAAATCAAAGATATAGTTGAAAATAAACACCAGGGGTTATTTGTTGAAGAGATTGATGATCTTATTAACAAAGCAAATATCTTTGGGTATCATTTTGCTACTTTAGATATACGCCAGGATTCCGGGAAACACGCTGAAGTCTTAGAGGAAATTATTAAAACCCAGCCAAATTTACTTCCTAAAAATTATGCTTCTCTATCTAACGAAGAACAAATAGAAGCGCTTACAAAGGTTGAAGGGAATATAGATCCTGAAAAGTATGAAGACGGTATCACCAAATCTACACTTTCCTCTATATACGCTATGCAGGAAATTCAGAGTAAAAATGGAGAAAATGGGGCTAATAGATATATAATTAGCCATAGTGAAATACCGCAAAGTATTTTAGAGCCATTTGCATTCTTGAGAATGTGTGGCTGGAATAAACCAACTGTAGATATTATTCCTCTTTTTGAAACCGTACCAGATTTAAAAGCTTCTCCCGATGTGATGGAGACTTTATATAACAATCCTGTTTACCGTGAGCATTTAAAAAGGAGAGGAAACAAACAAACTATTATGCTTGGGTTTAGTGACGGTACTAAAGATGGTGGTTATTTAATGGCCAACTGGAGTATTTATAAAGCCAAGGAAATGCTAACTGAGGTTTCCAGGAGATATGACATAAAAGTTGTATTCTTTGATGGTAGAGGAGGACCACCAGCTCGTGGTGGTGGGAAAACCCACCAATTCTATGCATCTCTTGGTTCTGGAATTGAAAATGAAGAAATCCAGTTAACTGTACAGGGGCAAACCATTAGTTCTAATTTTGGAACCCGTGATTCTTGTAGATATAACCTGGAGCAACTGCTTAGTTCTGGGGTTTCTAACGAAATATTTAGCAAAGGAAAAAATCAGTTAACCGATGAAGATCGGGAAACAATGACGCATCTTGCTGAGATAAGTTACGAAACCTACACCAACTTTAAACAACACGAAAAGTTTATCCCTTATTTGGAAAAAATGAGTACTTTAAAATATTACTCAAAAACCAATATTGGTAGTAGACCATCTAAAAGAAATAAGGATGCTAAACTTAACCTGAACGACCTAAGGGCCATTCCATTTGTAGGAAGCTGGAGTCAATTAAAACAAAATGTTCCAGGGTTCTTTGGGGTAGGTACAGCTTTAGAGAAGTTTGAGCAAGCTGGGGAATTTGACAAAGTTCAGCAGCTTTATAAAAATTCGGTCTTCTTTAAAACTTTACTTGAAAATTCTATGATGAGTCTTACCAAGTCTTTCTTCGCGCTAACCGCGTATATGGAGCAGGATAAGGAATTCGGAGATTTTTGGAAGATTATTTATGCTGAATATAAGCGTACCCACGCCATGCTTTTAAAAGTAACCGGATATGATGAGCTTATGGAAAATCAGCCGGCCGGTAGAGCGTCAATTCAGGCACGTGAAGGAATTGTTTTACCATTGCTAACCATTCAGCAGCACGCGCTTAGAAAAGTTCAGGAACTTCAGGAACAGGGCGAAAGTGCCGGTAAAATGCTTGAAGTTTATGAAAAAATGGTAACGCGTTCCCTTTACGGAAATATTAACGCAAGTAGAAATTCTGCTTAAAATGATAGCAAAAAACCTAAATTCTAACGAGTACAATGCGTACTACGACAGATATTTACAAAAAATCCCCGGCAATTTAGAGCTGGGGATTTTACTTCTTGAAAACAGAGAAGAGTTCCTGGGATTATTAGACAGGATAAAACCAGAAGACCTTAGTTATAGTTATGCTGAAGGTAAATGGACCGTTGCTGAAGTAATTCAGCATATTATAGATGTAGAACGAATTTTCCAATATAGATCGCTTACACTCGCCAGAGAACCGGAAATTAAATTACCGGGTTTTGATCACGAAGCTTATGTTCCTGCCAGCGCTGCAAAACTGCGAAGTTTAAAAAGTCTCAAAAAGGAATTTAAAGCAGTTAGAAATGCTGGGATTTCGCTTTACCAAAGTTTTTCAAAAGAGATGTTGTTATGCCAGGGATTTGTTAGCGGAAGTTCTACCAGTTGCAGGGCATTGGGTTTTATTACTGCGGGCCATACCAAACATCATATTGAAATTTTTAAAGAGAAATATCAGATTTAATGAAATTCCTCAAAACTACCTGGTCACTTTTTAAACAAGCCTACATAAGCTGGAATAGGAACGAACCCTATGCGCGTAGCGCCACTATAGCTTATTATGCCCTGTTTTCTTTACCATCTTTATTAATTATTGTGGTAACTATTGCCGGGTATTTTTTTGAACAGGAAGCCGTACAGGGAAGGTTAACTTCAGAGATTAGTGGTTTTGTAGGGCAGGAGCCGGCAGATGCTATAGAAAACATGATTGCCAGTGCCGCCCTGGCCACAGAATCTACCTGGGCAATTATATTTGGAATAGGAATGTTGCTTTTTGGTGCTACCGGGGTGTTTTTTCAGCTTAAAATGGCTATGAATAATATTTGGAATGTAGCGGCCAAGCAAACCGATTTCCTTAGAATCTTATTAGATAGACTTATCTCCTTCGGTATGGTCATGGTAATAGGTCTTTTACTTTTGCTCTCACTCGTTATTTCAGCATTAATTCGAATTTTAAAAGATGAAATTGAGCAATATGCACCTCAGGTAACCGCGTTTATGGTAGAGGCTGTAAATTTTGGTATTTCATTTCTCGTGATAACCACCTTATTTGCCGCCATTTTCAAGTTACTACCTGATATTAAATTACGTTGGAGAATCACTTATTTAGGAGCCGCGGTAACTACTATTTTATTCCTTGTTGGTGAAGCCTTAATAAGTTTCTACTTCGGAAAAAGTGAACCGGCATCGGTATACGGCGGAGCTTCTTCGGTAGTGTTAATTCTACTTTGGGTTTATTATACCTGTCTTATTTTATTTTTTGGTGCCGAATTTACCGTACAATACGCCCTGCTTAAAAATGAAAGAGTAGTACCCAATAAATATGGAGAACCGGCGATTTACCAGGAACTGGAAAAACTACAACAAAAGCGCACCCAATTAGAGGAAGAAAAGGAAATTATAGATACGCTTAAAAATAATATGAACTGGGAGAAAAACCGGGAAAATGAGCAGATGACCAAAAATAAAAAATAGCCTCATTTTAAACAGTTTTAAGAGAATTAATAAAGTTTAACTTTAACCGGGTTTTCTTTTATAAAGACCTTAGCACACTCTCCCTTAAACAAATTTTATCTTTGATTGAACCAAAAAAGAAGATGAAATTATGGAAAAGAGAATAGCAATTTTAGCTACAAACGGATTTGAAAAGAGTGAATTATTTTCACCAAAAGAGGCTTTAGAAAACGAAGGTTTTAAAGTAGATATAGTAAGCCTTGAAAAAGGAAAAATTAAAGGCTGGGAAGGAACTGACTGGTCTGGAGAGATAGATGTTGATCGAAGCATAAATGAGGTAAGCGCTAAAGAATATAATGCTTTAGTACTTCCCGGTGGAGTGATTAACCCAGATCAATTAAGAAGACATGACGAAGTTTTAGTTTTTGTGCGTGACTTTTTTAAACAAAGTAAGCCTGTAGGCGCAATTTGCCACGCAGCCTGGACTTTAATTAATGCAGAAGTTGTAGAAGGCCGAACAATGACTTCTTTTAACTCTATTAAAAAAGACCTGGAAAATGCAGGAGCACTTTGGGTAGATAAAGAAGTAGTGGTAGATGAAGCTTTTGTAACTTCAAGAAATCCTGACGATCTACCGGCGTTTAACGCTAAAATGATTGAAGAGATTAAAGAAGGTAAACACGATTTACAACACGCATAATTCTAAATTTAAGAGTTTAGAATTAAAAAGCCTGTAAGGAATATTTCTTACAGGCTTTTTTTATGTTAGTATTTCAGGATTTATGCTTTTTTAAGTTCTGCAGCTACGGCATCAACCTCATCCATCACTCTTAGTAAATTTTCTCCCCAAAGCTTTGCGATTTCTGCTTCGGTATAACCGCGTTTTACCAATTCTTTGGTAATATTTAATGTTTCTGAAGCATCCTGCCAGCCGTCAATGCCGCCGCCACCATCAAAATCTGAGCTAATTCCTACGTGCTCAATCCCTATTAGATCTACCATATAATCTATATGGTCTACAAAATCTGAAACTCCTACAGGTTCAATTTTTTGTTTTAATAGTTCAACTTCAGGAGCTGCTGCAGCTCGTACTTTTTGAAAATCGGCGTAGTAAGCATTTCTGTCTTCATTGCTTAACGCTCTTACAGAATCGCGTGGCAAAACTTCAAAACTCATTTCTTCAGCTTTTTTCTCATAAACTTTATCGCTTGCTTCATTAAATGCCTGGGTTTTTTCGGTATTTACATATGCGCTAAAAGCAACGATTTGAACAACCCCGCCGTATTCTTTAAATAACATTAGAAGTTCATCATCTAAATTTCGACTATGGTTGCAAAGTTGGCGAGCAGAGGAGTGGGAAGCGATAAGCGGTGCTTTAGAAAGCTCAAACATTTGTTTTATAGCTTCTTTCGAAGGATGCGAAACATCTATCATCATTCCCAGTCGATTCATTTCTGCGATCACTTCTTTCCCTAAATTACTAAGACCGTTGTGCAACCATTCATCGTTTTCCTCACCTGTATTAGAATCACTTAACTGGCTATGTCCCTGGTGAGAAAGAGACATATACCTGGCACCAAGATCGTAGAACTTCTCAACGTTTTCAATATCTTTTCCTATAGGATATCCATTTTCTACACCAATCATCGCTACTTTTTTTCCTTCAGAAGTTAATTTTCGCACTTCTTCTGAGTTGGTGGCCAAACCTATTTGATTTGGAGCGAAATCTTTAACGAGTTTATGAATAGCATCAAATTTGCTCATGGCATTTTCATACGCATTTTTAAAACCTTCACCATCAAGCTCATCCTGGCCGGTATAAACAATAAACCAGGCCACATCGAGTCCGCCGGCTTCCATTTTTGGAAGGGTAACCTGGTTTTCAAGATCCATAGTATAATTTCTTTCCTCAGTGAAATTATTGATGTTAATATCGGCGTGGGTATCTATGGTGATTACCTTTTCGTGAATTTCTTTAGCTTTTTCCAGTAAAGCATCATCGCTATTTTGTTGGGCCACTACCAGATTTCCCGTGAAAATTAGCGCAAGACTAAGAAGATTTAATTTCATATATATTGGTTTTCATTTTATTGAAGCCCTGAAATTACTAATAAAAATTAAAGAAATAAATTGAATGACTTATTTTGATAAAATTCATTCAAAACGTATTTAATTTTCTCCTACATTTGATAGAATTTTCAATTTCTAAATGAATAAATATATAATTGTAAACCACCCTGAAAAGTGGAAGTTAAAACTGGATAATGTTGAGATAATTTCAGCGCAATCTTATCTAACCAATCCGGAGTTTGCTAAGCTAAAAAATGCAAGGATTTTCAACCTCTGCAAAGATTATTCTTATCAGTCAAAAGGTTATTATGTTTCACTTTTAGCCGAAGCTCGCGGGCATTTGGCAATTCCTACGGTAAAAAATATCGTTGATTTACGAGAGCCGAAACTGGTAAAAATAGTTTCAGAAGAGTTTGACGATTTAATGCAAACCAGCTTAAAAAGTATAAAATCACAAGAATTTACCCTTAGTATATATTTTGGGCAAAACGTAGCACAAAAATATAAAGAGTTGAGTGCGATGTTTCACCGGCACTTTCAAATTCCGTTTTTACGGGTAAAATTCAATTATACCACAAAATGGAATATAAAAAGTATTAAAGCTATTTCTGAAGCCGAAATACCTGAGGATCACTTAGAAAGTATGTACGATTTTGCGGCGCAATATTTTGCTAAAAAACGTTACGACACTCCTCGTGCAAATACTACGGAATATGATTTGGCAATTTTGGTACAACCAGACGATCCCGCCCCGCCCAGTAATGCCAAAGCATTAAAGAAATTCGTGGAAATTGCTGAAAAAATGGATTTCTATGTAGAAATAATTGCTCCTAAGGATCTTTCGCGTTTATCTGCTTTTGATGCTTTGTTTATTCGCCAAAGCACCGAAGTAAATAATGAAGCCTATGCGTTTGCCAGAAAAGCCCAGCAGGAAGGTATCGCAATTATAGATTACCCAGATGCTATTTTGAAATGTTGTAACAAAGTTTATATGGCCGAAGCTTTGGAAAATGCCAATATTCCAACCCCAAAAACGGTGATAATTCATAAAGAAAATAAAGATAAAGTTCTTGAAATTACCGGATTGCCTGTGGTTCTAAAATCTCCCGATTCTACTTTTTCTTTCGGAGTTAAAAAAGCAACAACCCCGGCAGAATATCAGGAACTGGTTACTATGATGCTTAAAAAATCGGAATTAGTGATTGCACAGGAATTTTCACCTTCAGAATACGATTGGCGAATAGGAATTCTGGATAACAAACCTTTTTATGCCTGTAGATATTATATGGCAAAAGGCCATTGGCAAATCTACAACTGGGACGCAAAAGAAAAAGACGACCAGGACGGAAATGCAGATTGCTTACCTATAGAAAAGGTTCCGAAGAAAATATTAGAAGCCGCATTAAAATCGGCTAAATTAATGGGAAAAGGACTTTACGGCATAGATATCAAAGAAGTAGGAGGAAAGCCGCTTGTTATTGAAATTAATGATAATCCGAATATCGACTTTGGTGTAGAAGACGGGTACTATGGGGAACAGGTTTATATCGAGATCATTTCGGCATTAAAAGAAAGATTAGAAAAGAAGTAATTATGAAATATCATCTTTTTGAAGTTTTTGGAATTGAACTGGAATATATGCTTGTAGATACGTCCAGTTTTAAGGTGAATCCAATTGTAGACCAGCTTTTTATTAGTAAAAACGGGGAAATCACCTCAGATATTGAAAATGGAGAAATTGAATGGAGCAACGAATTAGTGGCTCACGTTGTAGAATTAAAAACCAATGGTCCAACCGGAGATATAGAAAATCTAGATCTTCTTTTTGCTGAAAATATTAAAGAAGTAAATCTTTTGCTAAAGGAGAAGAATACAAGGCTTTTACCATCGGCAGCACATCCTTTAATGAATCCCGTTACTGAAACCGAATTATGGAAACACAGTTCCAGTAAAATATACGCACTTTATAACAGAATTTTTGATTGCAGCGGCCACGGCTGGAGCAATGTGCAAAGTATGCATATAAACCTTCCGTTTTTTGATGATGCTGAATTTGAAAAACTGCACGCTGCAGTGCGTTTACTTTTACCTATAATCCCGGCTTTAAGTGCCAGTTCTCCTATTTTTGAAGGAAAAGATACCGGTTTTAAAGATGCCAGGATGCAGGTTTATAAAACCAATCAAAAGGAAATTCCGGAGATGACGGGAAAGGTAATTCCGGAACAGGTTTTTTCTAAAGACGATTATTACAAAACCATTTTTGAACCGATTAATAAAAAGATCAAACCGCACGGTACAGAAAATATCCTGGATCATCATTTTTTAAATTCAAGGGGAGCTATTGCTCGTTTTGATAGAAATGCTATAGAAATTCGCGTAATAGACGTTCAGGAATGTCCAAAAGCCGATATGGCCATTGCTATTTTTATTATTGAATGTTTAAAATTGCTGGTTAGTGAAGATTTGATTGCTATTAGTAAGCAGAAAAAATGGCACGAAAATGATCTTTTTGAAATATTTGATGCCGTAATAAAGGATGCCGAAAATACTAAAATTAGTAACAAAGAATATCTTAAGATCTTCGGACTTTCACAAACCATTGAAATTAAAGAGATCTGGCGAATTCTGTTTTCAAAAGTGAAAAGAAATATTGCAGAAAAACACCAGGAAAGCATAAAGTTTTTACTGAATAACGGAAGTCTTTCTACCCGTATTTTAAAGGCAGTAGGTGATGATTTTTCAGATGAAAATATTCAAAAAACCTATTTTAAGTTAGCCGATTGTCTTGAAGAAAATAAATTCTTTAAGCCGTGAAACTGGTCTTAACCTGCGAACACGCTTTTAATACTATTCCGCAGGAATATCACAATTTATTTACTAATGCGAGAGAAACTCTGGAATCACACCGTGGCTATGATCCGGGTGCCTTAGATCTGTTTAATGAACTAAAGGACTTAGCCGATTTTTCATTTTATCACGAAACGGCGCGTTTGTTAGTGGAAGTAAATAGATCTAAAAGGCATTCTAATTTATTTTCTGAATTCACTAAAAATTTATCAGGAAAGCAGAAAAATGAAATTTTAACTCAATACTATTTTCCCTATCGAGATTCGGTAGAAAAGCAAATTTCAAGCATAATAGAAAAAGGGGAGAAGGTGTTACATTTTTCGGTGCACACGTTTACTCCAAAGTTAAATGAAGAGATTAGAAATACAGATATTGGGCTACTTTACGATCCCACAAGGAGTGAAGAAAAAGAATTCAGTAAAAAATTAAAGCATAATTTAAAGAATCAAAATCCTGAATTGAAAATCAGGTTTAATTATCCCTATTTGGGCAAAGCCGATGGATTTACTACTTATTTACGTAAAAAATTCCCTGAAAATTATTTGGGAATTGAGTTAGAAGTAAACCAGAAATTTGGGTCCAAAAACCAAATGGAATATAGGATTAAAAATGCAGTGTTTTTAGCATTGAAAGAGGTTTGTTAAAAGTTTTTTTACTCGTCATCCTGAACTTGTTTCAGGATCTAAGATGTTAGAAAACTATACATAATAGAAGCTGAAACAAGTTCAGCTTGACGAAAGTAGACTTTTAGCCAACCTCCTATATATTATTTTATTCCCTCTTTTAGGAATAATTCAGAATCTATTGAATCAATTCAGATTCTAAAGTGATCACGGTATTGAGTAATTTAGAAATTGGGCAATTCTCTTTAGCATCTTTGGCTATTTTTTCAAACTGCTCTTTCTCAATTCCTTTTACTTTCGCTTTTAAAATTAAGTGAGATTTTTTAACGGCACCATCGTCAAAAGTGATTTCAGATTTGGTTGCTAATTTATCTGGCTCAAAACCTTCTTCAGTAAGATTAGCCGAAAGCTGCATGGTAAAACACCCGGCATGTGCCGCACCAATAAGTTCTTCTGGATTGGTACCAATTCCATCTTCAAACCTGGTTTTAAAAGAGTATTGCGATTCTTTTAAAACACCACTTTCGGTGCTTACTGTGCCTTTACCTTCTTTAAGATTCCCTTTCCAAACTGCGGTTCCATTTCTTTTCATAATAATACTTTTTGTTGATTTCTTCCTAAGATAAAGATCATTATACCCAACCTCAAATTATTATCAAAACCTTAACCTAAAGCTTAAAATTTAATAAATAAAAAAGCCCGAAACCATTAGGCTTCGGGCTTTCTATATAAGTTAAAAAAACTTATTTGATCTCTACTACTTCAAGATCAAATACCAGGTCTTTTCCTGCTAGTGGGTGGTTTCCATCTACCACTATAGTTTCTTCTTTCACATCTTTTACCACAAGATTCATTTCCTGGCCATCAGGGCTTTTAGAAACAAGTCCCATTCCTACTTCAGGCTTAATTTCTTCTGGAAGTTGGCTCTTTTGTACTTCTTGCACAAGCTCTTCTCTTGGCTCTCCGTAAGCTTCTTCTTTAGGAATATTTATGGTTTTCTTTTCGTTCACTTTCATATCGATAAGGCCTTTTTCAAAACCAGGGATAAGCTGTCCTTGTCCCATAGTAAATTCTATAGGCTCACCTCTTTCTACCGAGCTGTCAAAAACCTGCCCGTCAGCCAGTTTACCTGTGTAATGTACCTTTACCGTGTCATTTGCTTTTACTTGACTCATAATGTTGTTTTTCGAAATTATAATGGGCTTTATTAACAATCTGCCCGTTAAAGAGTGCAAAGGTACAGTTATAAAATCCGCTTCCAAATTATGACCCCTCTAATCCCGAAATCTTTTAAAAATCTTAACATTTGTCAGAGAGATTTATTTTGAAATCATACACTCTGAAAGACAGGGGCTTAATATTTAAATTGGAATTCCCAGAATAAGTAAATACATTTATTAACTCAAAATTTAGAAATATTTTAATAAGCTTAACCCTCTTAACTTAAATCCTGAAACACATGAAAAAAGATGAAACCCCTAAATCTAATTCCAGAAGAAGTTTTTTAAAAACAACTGCCTTAGCCACGGCGGGAATTAGTATTATTCCGCGGCACGTAATGGGAGGGCCTGGTTTTTTAGCCCCAAGTGATAAGCTGGTAATTGCCGGAATTGGAGTAGGAGGAAAAGGGGAAAGTGATATTAATAGCTTTTACCAATCTGGGAAAGCCGATATTGGTTTTTTGTGTGATGTTGATAAGAAAAGGGCGGCACGCTCTATAGCCCGTTTCCCAAAGGCTAAGTTTTATACCGATTATAGGGAAATGCTAGAGAAAGAAGCTAAAAATATAGATGCTGTTTCTATTTCTACACCAGATCACGGCCACGCAGTACAGGCAATGGCAGCTATGGAATTGGGTAAACCGGTGTATGTTCAAAAACCACTTACACATGATATTTATGAAGCCAGGCAATTAACTGAAGCTGCTAAAAAATATGAGGTGGTAACCCAAATGGGAAATCAGGGAGCTTCTGGCGACGGAGTTAGAAAAATGCGAGAATGGTATGATGCCGACCTTATAGGAAAAGTACATACGGTTTATGTGTGGACAGATAGACCTGTATGGCCACAGGGAATTCCGTGGCCCAAAGGAAAAACCACTTCGGTTCCTGAAGGTTTAGACTGGGATCTATGGTTAAATACCGCACCGTATAAAAATTATGTTGAAGGATTAGTTCCGTTTAACTGGCGTGGCTGGTGGGATTATGGTACCGGGGCACTTGGCGATATGGGTTGCCATCTAATTGAAGCGCCTTACCGTGTTTTAGGCCTTGGCCATCCAAAAGATGTACAATGTAGTGTAGGAAGCGTTTATGTAGATGAATTTCAAAGAGGTTATTTCCCCGAAAGTTGCCCACCTTCCAGCCACGCAGTAATGACCTTCCCAAAAACCGAAAAAACCAGTGAAGATGTTACTTTACACTGGATGGACGGTGGAATTAAACCAAAGAGACCGGAAGAACTTGGGCCAAACGAAACTTTTGGCGATGGTGGAAACGGCGTATTATTTATTGGAGATAAAGGAAAAATGATGTGTGGTACCTATGGTAGAAATCCACGTTTATTGCCAACTTCAAAAACCGATGAAGTTAATGTAGCCGAAAAATATGATCGCGTTCCCGGCGGGGAAGAAGGTCATTATGCACAATGGGTAGAAGGCGCAATTGCCGGCTACGGAAAAAAGGAACTGAGCTCTCCATTTGAAATTGCAGGACCGCTAACTGAAACTTTATTAATTGCCAATTTAGCTATTAGAGGTTACGATGTTAGAAATGAAAAGACACGTGATAATGGTGATAAGTATTTTGAACATCCCGGGCGTGATATAAAAATGCTCTGGGATTCAGAAGAAATGAGGGTTACTAATTTTGACGAAGCCAATCAATTTGTACGTAGAGATTATCGTGATGGCTGGAAGTTAAGCTAGAATAAGAATTTAAAATTATAAGTTATGAAAGCCGGGATAATAGTTTTTTTAATAATTATTTATTTCGGCTTTATAGCTTGTAATTTTAATGATAAAAATTCCGAAGAACAATCTACAGTCTGGGACACCCTGGAAGTTACAGCTTCAGCCTATAATTCGCTTAGCTGGCAAACTGGCGCCGGTGGTGCAAATATTACGGCGTGGGGAGACACTTTAAAGCCTGGGTTAAGAGCCATTGCCGTATCGCGAGATTTAATTAAAAAAGGCTTAGACTACAATACGCCGGTAAAAATTGAAGGTTTTGATAGTATTTACCTGGTAAAAGATAAAATGCATTATCGCTGGAAGAATAAAATTGACATCTATATGGATAAAGATGTACAAAAAGCCAGGGAATTTGGAAGGAAAAAATTAAAGATTTACTACGAGGTCCCGGTAGATTCAATTTCAAAGAATAAAAACATAAAAGAATAACTCTTAATGATTAAAAAATACTTTTTTCTATTTAGCTTATTAATTTCAAGTTTCAGTTTTAATGCTCAGCAAATCCCAGATAGTCTTGATCTCAGCAAAACCTTTGTAATTGGGGTTACACCAACTCCTCCTTTTGTGATGAACGAAAACGGTGAATACGCCGGACTTAGCATTGATGCCTGGGATTTGGTAAATGATGAGCTGGATTTTAATTATGAGTTTAAAGAATATGCCTCTCTTGGCGAGTTATTAATTGCTATTGAAAATAACGAAGTAGATTTCAGTATTAATCCTGTTACGGTGACCGATAATAGAATGGAGCGAATGGATTTTTCCCAGCCTTATTTTATATCCCATACTGGAATAGCCAAAAGGAGCGAATCTCAGGTTTTTAGTTATTTAGCCAATTTATTTAGCTGGAATTTTATTTCAGCAATACTTATTCTGTTAGCCGTAATTTTCGTTTTCGGCTTTTTGGTTTGGATTTTTGAACGTAAAAAGAATGCCGAAGAATTTGGCGGTGGTTCTCGTGGAATCCTGGAAGGTTTCTGGTGGAGTGCTGTTACAATGACAACAGTGGGTTACGGTGATAAATCGCCCAGAACTACCGGCGGACGTATAATTGGCTTAATCTGGATGTTTATGGCCATAATTATTATTTCCAGTTTAACGGCTGGAATAGCATCATCACTTACCGTTCAAACAATGAACGATGAAATCACCGGCGTACAGGATTTATCTAAATTTGAAGTTACCAGTGTAAAAAGTAGTAGTGCCCAGGAACTACTAAATCTTTACAATATTCAGCATACCGAGGTAATTAGTGAAAAAGAAGGAATAGAACTTTTAGAAAATAAAGAAACAAAGCTCTTTGTTTACGATGAACCTATTTTGCGTTACGAATTAAAAAGAAGAGGCTTAGAAAATGATATTGAAGTTCTCCCCAAAACCCTGAAAAAGGATTATTACGGGTATAGTTTCCCTAAAAATTCGGCTCTATTGAATAAAATTGATCCTGTTCTCATTGGAGTAATGAAAACAATGGAATGGAATACTATTATGGCAGATTACGAATAACTATCCGAGTCCAAGGTAACCAAGAATAATCCAAAGGATTATAAATACCACGATAATTCCTATACACCCGCAGCCGCCGCCAAGTTTTTTGGCACCCCAACCGGCAAGTATAGCTCTAATGATATTTTTCATAATTGATAATTTATAGGTTAAGTAGGTCTAATTTAGCTGAAATCGAATTTCAAAATTTAGAATTAGGAAATATTTAGCAGCATATTAGTACAAACCTTAAAAATTCTAAAGATTTCTATTTTGTATCTTTATAAAAACTAACAAAAAATATTATGAAATTAAATTCTATTAAAATACTTCTTTTAAGCGTGTTTATTAGTAGTGGCGTTTATGCCCAAAGTACATCTGCCACTTTAATAAAAAAAGTAGAAGGTTTTAGCCATCCCGAATCTGTGGTTTTTAACGAAGCAAAAAATGAATATTATATCTCAAATATGGCCGATAACGAAGCCGGAGACGGATTTATTTCCAGGGTTTCTGCTGAAGGAGAAATTATTGAGCTAAAATGGATAGATGGCTTGAAAGATCCTAAAGGTTTATTGGTAAAAGATGATAAAGTTTATGTTACCAATAATACTGAACTTATAGAAATTAGTATTGATAAATCAGAAATTACAAGACGAATTGAAGTTGAGGATGCCAAGTCTCTAAACGATATTACTATAGATGCGGTTGGAAATATTTTTATTTCAGATTCTGGGAAAAGTGCTATTTATTTAATGCCCGGCGATTCTGCAAATATGATGATTCCTGAAAATAAGAAAGGAGAAATTGTTGAATATTTAAACACTACAAGATTAGAATATGTAAACGGACTTTACGCGCATAAAGATCATCTTTACGCTGCTGCGTGGGGAGAAAATACAGACGGTAATTTCTTAAAAATTGATATGGATACTCGCGAGATCGAAAAAGTCTCTAAAGAAGGAATTGGGAATTTAGACGGCGTTCAACCGGTTGGAGATGATGCCTTTTATATTTCAGATTGGGCTACGGGAACAATTCACCTTATTAATAAGGACGGGGAACTTAAAGAAGTATTAACTTCAGAAAAAAGCTCGGGAGATATTTTATTTGATGCTGAAAAAAATCAGTTGGTTTTACCTATGAATTTTCAGAATTCCGTTTGGTGGTACCAGTTGCAATAATTTAAGAATACCTTATCATTCTTAAATTCTGGAAATATTAATTTTGAAAAAAAACTAACCAAATGGAATTAAAAAAAGACGACGAAGAAAAAGATTACATTTTAAAAGACAATAAGAAAACTAATTTCGGTATTGGTTTTATTATTACCATTTTACTTATTCTTATAGTGGCGGTAGTAATCTCCGGTTTTTACTTTGAATTTTGGTAATAGATAAATTCTGAATTCTGAGATAAATTTTTACCTATAAATTTGAACGGGGTAAACCACCCCTTTCTTCAGCAAAGCTGAATTCATTCCACTCCTTTTAAAGGAGGGGAGCGTCTATTTACTTCTTAATCTCATTAATTAATAAAAACGCCTGGTTTACATATTCCTTTTCTAAAAAAAGCGCAAAATAATTTGAAGTAGAGATCATTTCAAAAATTGGAATTCCTTCGTATGCCAGCAGTTTAAAAAGGTAGAAATATAATCCGACAAACTGCGAGCTGTTTTTCGGCAGTGCTATGGTTATAGAAGAAAGTTCCTCTTTTATAGAAACCCTTCTTTCATTTCTAAAGCAATCTTCAACAAGGTTTGTTAAGCTGGAAGAAACCAAAATATTACTTTCTTGATAATTACTGGAATAATTAAGATAAACCCCGGTTTGATCTTTAACCGCATCCAGCAATCTTGCTTTATTGGCAATTATGGTATTGGAGTTTAAAAAAGTATATTCGGTAATTCCCGATCGCACCACAATATCTCCAAGCTCACGCAAATGCTGCATATTAATTTTGGTTCGGCGGGGAGCATAGCGCCTTAACGCCATTATAATTGAACCCTGTTTTACCGGTTTGCGCATTTCTTTTTCTACCTGGGGCTGGATGTCTTCCGCGAGTCCGCTAAAATTTACTATATCCCGGGCAATTGCATCATCCAAAAAGGGTTGGTGTCTAATTATATCGTGAACACAGGTAGTAATCGTCTTCATTGTTAAATATTGTACATTTTGTGCAAATGTATATAAATTGATAGATATTTTTTGTTGCAGAAAGCTTTAATTCTAATTATGCATCAAATTATTTCAGTTAGTAAAACCGGAATAACAAAAAGAATATTTAAAATTAAAACTCTCACTAAGTGAGCAAATATTTAGCAATGAAAGTATTAAAGTTTGGTGGTACTTCTGTAGGATCTGTAGAAAGCATTAGAAATGTCAAGAATATATTAGCTTCACGAGAAGGAAAGAAAGTACTTGTACTTTCGGCAATGGCCGGGGTGACTAATAAACTGGTAGAAATTACCGAAAATATTAAGCTTGAAGATCATTCAGCTATTCATTCTATTATTGCTGAATTGAAACAAAAGCACGAAACTACTATAGATACACTTATAGACAAACCTGGGTTGAATTCTTATGCCAAAGCTTTTGTGAACAATGTGCTTGAAGGTTTACAGGAAATTAGCCGTAATAAATATTCTGAAGAGATTTATGCTGAAGTTGTGACTACCGGTGAGACTATGCTTACCTATATTTTTTCTACGTTTCTTACAAATTCAGGAATTCAGAATAACTTTCTTGATGCCAAAGATTTTATGCAGGTTTCAAATTTGGAAAATCCTGATACAGATTTAGTTGGAAAATTATTTCAGCAGAATATAGAAAACCTGGAACCCTCAGATATTTATATCACCCAGGGTTTTGTAAGAATTGATGCGCAAAATAATATTAGCACCTTAAAACGAGGCGGAAGCGATTACAGCGCAACAATACTTGCTGCAGCAGTCCAGGCCGAAGAAGTTCAAATTTGGACCGATATTGATGGGTTTCATAATAACGATCCTCGTTATGTTGAAAATACCCACGCAATTGCCGAATTGAGTTTTGAGGAAGCTGCCGAGCTCGCTTATTTTGGCGCAAAAATTTTGCACCCGCAAACGATCTCTCCGGTTATAAAAAGACAGATTCCATTATTTCTAAAAAATACGTTTACTCCCGATCTCCCCGGAACTAAAATTTCAGCAGAAATTCATTCGCGCGGACTTAAAGCAATTTCGGCTAAAGATGGAATCACTGCGATTAAAATTAAGTCTAACCGAATGCTTATGGCGCACGGTTTCTTAAAAAAGATCTTTGAAGTTTTTGATAAATATGAAACTGCAATTGATATGATAACCACTTCAGAAATTGCAATTTCCTTAACCATAGACGACGATAGGAATTTAGACCTTATCCTGGAAGAATTAAATGCTTACGGCGAGATAACAGTAGAAAAAGAACACAGTATTATTTGCATTGTGGGCGAGGGTCTTATTGAAGATAAAAGTACCAGCCGATTGTTTGAATTATTGAACGATATTCCTGTGAGAATGATTTCTTACGGCGGCAGTGACAATAATATTTCTTTATTGGTAGATACTAAAAACAAGATACAAACCCTGCAGGGTTTAAACCATAAATTGTTTGAGGAACGAGAAGTACCTCAATTTGTTTGATTTCTGTTTGTGAACAGGCAACTGTTCCTTTTGTGTAGTGGAACCGCCGGTAGGCTAACCGGCGGTTTTTTTATTTTTCTCTTTTTCTTCAATAAATTTAGCCATAAAATACGTACTTCTATGCTGATGATGCTGCAGCATTTTGCCTACAAAATTCTTTTGCCTGCAGAAATCTATATTCTGAAATAAATCAGTGATTCTTTCTAAGAATTTATGCTGAAAAGCGTCTTTATTAAACCTGGAATTAATTATTCTAAAACCATTTTCTACCGAGTCTTGCCATACATTTTCTTCGGAATATAATTGCACAGATTTTTCTGCAAACACTTTAGGATCGTTGGCTATAAAACCATTCCAGTTGAGTTCTCCCGCAATTCCCTCGGCACCCATGGAAGTTGTTACAGATGGCGTTCCACATTGCATTGCCTGAATTAATTTTCCTTTTAATCCTGCTCCAAACTGAATTGGCGCCAGGCAAACTTTAGCATTTTGCATTACCTCTGCTGCATTTTCAGCCCGGCCCTTTACAAGAAAACCTTCTTTTTCGTTGTGCAGATTCCATACCTTTTGGG